>NZ_RZOI01001054.1:0-1515 GCF_004022645.1 Mesorhizobium sp. M4A.F.Ca.ET.020.02.1.1
CTGCCGTCCGCCTTCGCGATGGAACCGTTGAACTTCTTGTGCAGCACCGCCCGGTCGCCGTCGACATCGATGTCGCGCATGTTGGTGACCCGAAAAAGCGCCTCGCGCAGCGGCTCGGCGAATTTCGTCGCTGCGGTTTCCTTGGCCTGGCGCAGCCATTCGTCGCGATAGGCGGCGAGCGTCGGAAACTGCAGCCGCCAGGCATCCGCGTCGTTGAGGAAATGCGCATGCATGCCGAAGAAGCTTTCGGCGACGAAATCGTCCTCGACCATCGACCAGTCCTGCGAGAGAAAGGCGTCGATGTCGCGCCGCACCAGCATGTCCCACAGCGCATGACGATCGGCGTCGCCGGCCGGAAACGGGTTCTTGTCGAAGGTCATTTTCTTTCTCCCGGATCGCGACCGGCATGGCGGCGCAACATGCTGATCCACTTCTAGCAAAGCAACATCCATCTCGAAAAATATTGCTCTCCAGCCAGCGGCACTAGGAGGATCGCGCCAATAGGGATAGAGGGTCGGCAACGGCAGACTCCGAACAGTCCTGCCATGTCTGAACAGGAGGCTATTTCTTGCCCAAGCAGTGTTTCGGAACATCGCATGTGCCGCTATCCCCCGCGGTCCGTGCGGGCGACTTCGTCTATGTCTCTGGCCAGGTGCCGGTCGGAAGCGACGGTATGGTCGTCCAGGGTGGCATCGTCGAGCAGACCGAGCAGGTGCTTCAGAACATCAATGCGGCCCTGGCGCTTGCCGGCTGCACCATGGACGATGTGGTCAAGACGACGGTCTGGCTGGAGGACGCGCGCGACTTCGGCACCTTCAACACCGTCTATGCCAGGCATTTCCCGAAGCATCCGCCGGCCCGCACGACGGTCGAGTCGCGGCTGATGATCGACATCAAGATCGAGGTCGAGGCCGTCGCCTATCGGCCGCTCTGACAGAGAGACCAGAACAACCGGAGGCTGCCCGATGCAATTCGATCTCCTGATAAAGGGCGGCCGCCTTATCGATCCGGCTTCCGGGCTCGATGCGCCACGTGACCTCGCCTTCGCCAACGGCCATGTCGCCGCGATCGAAGCGGCGATCGACGCCGAACACGCGAAACAAGTGATCGACGCGAGGGATTGCCTCGTCACGCCCGGCCTCATCGACCTGCACAGCCACGTCTACTGGGGCGGCACCTCGCTCGGTGTCGACGCCGACCGGCTCGCGGCGAAGAGCGGCACCACTACCTTCATCGACGCCGGCAGCGCCGGCGCGGGCAATTTCCTCGGCTTTCGCCGCCACGTCATCGAGCGTTCGAAGGTCCGCATCCTCGCCTACGTCAACATCTCCTTCGCCGGCATTTTCGGTTTCTCGCAAACGGTCTCTGTCGGCGAATGCAGCGATCTGAGGCTCTGCGAGCCGCGCGAAACGGTGGCTGCCGTTCGCGAGCACGCCGATGTCGTCGTCGGCGTCAAGGTCCGCTCCGGCCGTCACGCCGGCGGCACCAGCGGCATCGCCCCGGTCGACCTGGCGC
>NZ_RZOI01001055.1:0-1511 GCF_004022645.1 Mesorhizobium sp. M4A.F.Ca.ET.020.02.1.1
ACCAGATCCTCGCAGTCGAACACCGTCGTCGGAACATCGGCAAGCCGGAGCCGTTTCCCCGCCTCGAAGCCTTGGACAGCTATCGTGTCCATGGCTCGCTTGCCGATGTTCCGACGACGGTGTTCGACTGCGAGGATCTGGTGGTGGAAAAATTCGTTCCCGAACCGGAGCCGGACGGCTTTGGAGCCCGCTTCTGGCTGTTTTGCGGCGAACGCGAACGCTGCACCCGCCACGTCTCGCCGCAAAGTCTCGTCAAGGGCGACGATACGATCCGCCGCGAACCTGTTCCGGTTCCCGACGAGCTTCGCGCGCTAAGGCGTGAACTCGGTTTCGATTATGGCAAGTTCGATTTTGTCATGCATGAGGGCAGGGCAGTGCTGCTCGATGCCAACAAGACCCCCGGGCGAGCCAGGAGCCTTTCGAGCTTCGTCGCCGCCGGCAATGCCAATCTCGCCGACGGCTTCGAAGGGCTGATCCGCCAGGTTACCTAGATATTCATCCCGCCCGATACCTCGATGCGCTGGGCGTTGACCCAGCGATTGTCCTCGGACAGCAGCGAGGCGATCATCGGGCCGATGTCGTCGGCCACGCCGGCGCGGCCGAGCGCGGTGACGCCGGCCACCATGCGGTTGATCTCGGCATTGTCGCGCACATGACCGCCGTTGAAGTCGGTGGCGATTGCGCCCGGCGCCACGGTGTTGGCGGTGATGCCGCGCTGGCCGAGTTCCTTGGCGAGATAGCGCGTGAACACCTCGATGCCGCCCTTCATCATCGCATAGGCCGACGAGCCGGGAGCGGCGAAGCGGGCCAGCCCGCTTGAGATGTTGATGATGCGGCCGCCATCGTTGATCAGCGGCAGCAGCGCCTGGGTGAGGAAGAACACGCCCTTGAGATGGGTGTTCATCAGCGTGTCGAATTCCTCCTCAGTCGTCTCGGCGATCATCTTGCGCAGGCCGGTGCCGGCATTGTTGACGAGATAGTCGAAGCGGTCGCGCTGCCAGGTTTCCTGAAGCGTATTCTTCAATGCCGCGGCGAAGGCAGGGAAGGTGGCGACGGCTCCCGCATTGAGTTGGAGAGCCGCGGCGCGGCCGCCGGCGGCCTCGATCTCGGCGACAGCCGCCTCAGCTTCGTCGGCGCGCGAGCGATAGGTGACGATGACGTCGACACCCTTGCGGGCGAGGTGGAGCGCGGTGTTGCGGCCGAGGCCGCGGCTGCCGCCGGTGATCAGGGCGATGGGGCGAGTGGTCATGGCGAGAACTCCTTCTGTTTTGGATGGAGATGCATATACTCGCCTTGCTGGACGATATAATCGGGCACGGATTGCCAACACTATTCATCCTGTGCGAACAATCACCGATGGACAGGTTCGACAGCATGCGGCTCTTCACCCGCGTTGTGGAACGGCGCAGCTTCACCGCTGCCGCCGCCGATCTCGGCCTGCCGCGCTCCAGCGCCACCGCCGCGATCAAGCAATTGGAGGAGCGGCTCGGCGTGCAACTGCTCCGGCGCAC
>NZ_RZOI01001056.1:0-1508 GCF_004022645.1 Mesorhizobium sp. M4A.F.Ca.ET.020.02.1.1
GCCGCAAATTGCGCCGTGTCGAGTGCCGGCTGGGAGCGGCGCCGTGAACCGGGCGGCAGTCGTGGCTGGCGCGCCCCAGCAAGCCGACCGGGTCGAGAACGATCCAGCCCAGGTCGAGGCTTTCGTGCGGCTCTTCAACGACGTCCCGGTGCGCGACCTCGTCGCCAACCTGACGACATCGGTCGAAAGCGCGGCGGTCGCCGGCCGCACCTTCCCGCTGACGCTGAACGACGCCGGCGAACCGCCGAACTGCTACATCTGCTGCCCGTCCAGCGCCTATCTCGAATATGCCATCGACGAGACGCGCAATTTCATCGCGCATCCGTTGCTGCGGCGCTCGCTCACGGCGTTGATCGGCGCCTGCGCGCCGCTGGTGCGGACGAGTGGTCTCGACCGTCAGGTTCAGCTCAACAACTGGCTTTATTCGACCAATCCGGTGCCGCTGCTCGACCGAACGGCGGTGGCCGAGCTGCGCGCCGACCTTGTGGCGCGTTTCCCGGATCGCGCCATCGTCATCCGCTCGCTGAACGAGATCGCCGATCCCGCCACCATCGCGGCGCTGAAGGCCGAAGGTTTCCGCATGCTGGCGGCCCGCCAGATCTACATCTTCGCCGAGCGCGGCGCGGCACCGGCCATGACCATCAACATGAAGCGCGACCGCAAGCGGCTCGCCACCACGCCCTTCGAGCGCGTCGGCGATGCCGATTTCAGCGAAGCCGACTATGCGCGCGCGGAAGAGCTCTACACCATGCTCTATCTGGAAAAGTACACGCCGCTCAATCCGCACTACACCGCCCGCTACATCGCCGAGATGCACCGGCGCGGCATCATCAGCCTTGCCGGCCTGCGCCGGCCGGGTGGAGACCTCGTCGCCGTCACCGGCCTGTTCGAGAACGGCCGCACGCTGACCCAGCCCATCGTCGGCTACGATACCGGCCTGCCGATACAGGAGGGGCTTTATCGCATGGTGATGGCGATGGCTCAGCAGCATGCGACCGCGCACGGCCTATTCTTCAACATGAGCGCCGGGGCGGCGGGCTTCAAGCGCCTGCGCGGCGCGGTGGCGACTATCGAATACAACGCCGTCTACGCCGGGCACCTTTCGCGCCGCCGGCGTGCGGCGATCCGCGTCATGGAAACCGTGCTGGCGCTGGTCGGCATTCCCTTGCTCAGGAGGTTCGAGCTGTGAGCGTGCGCCAGAGGCACAGCGAAGATCACGATCGGAAAGATCATTGGCAGGCCGTGGCGCTGTCGGCCGACATCAGGCGCAAGCCCAGGCGCATCCTGATCGACGGCCAACCTGTCGTCCTGTTCCGCTCGGCCCAGGGCATCGCCGCGCTGTTCGACCGCTGCCCGCACCGGCTGGTCGAGCTCTCGACCGGCAAGGTCGTCGGCGGCGAAATCGAATGCCCCTATCACGGTTGGCGCTATGACGGCGAAGGCCGCTGCACCGCCATTCCCGGTCATGTCGGCGAGATGCCGCATTACCGCGTGCGTCGCTACGGCGT
>NZ_RZOI01001057.1:0-1505 GCF_004022645.1 Mesorhizobium sp. M4A.F.Ca.ET.020.02.1.1
GGCGAACAGGCTGGAGACGACGGCGACGAGGATGACGGTGCCGGCCGTCTCCGACCATTTTGTCGTCAGCCAGAAGGCCGCCACCAGTAGCGTGGCGAGACCGGCGCCAGCCGGCACTGGTCGTGCACCGGGACTACCACGCCGCATGGCGCAACGCCGTGCGCGCCGGCCTCGCCACGCTACTGGTGGCGGCCTTCTGGCTGACGACAAAATGGTCGGAGACGGCCGGCACCGTCATCCTCGTCGCCGTCGTCTCCAGCCTGTTCGCCTCGCGCCCCGATCCGGTCCAGTCGGCCTGGGGCTTCTTTACCGGAACGCTGCTGGCGCTTCCCTTTGCATTCCTTGTCGGCCAGATAGCGCTGCCGGCGTGGCCCGGCTTCGGCTGGTTCGCGCTCTTCGTCGTGCCGATCATGGTGCCGGCAGCGCTCGGCATGGCCAATCCGCGCCATGTCGGCGTCGCCACCGCCTTCGCCATCAACTTCCTTGCCTTCCTCAGCCCGCACCAGCAGATGGTCTATGATCCCGGCCCGTTTCTTGCCGGGTCGGCCTCGATCCTGGTCGGCATTCTGATCGCCATCGGCGTCTTCATCGTCGTGCTGCCGGCCGATCCCTGGGTCACCGTCGACCGCATCTCCCAGGCAATGCGGGAAGACCTGGCGCGGCTTTGCCTGCATGAGCGCATCCCCCGGCGTTCGGCCTTCGAGAGTCTGGCCTACGACCGCATCAACCAGCTGATGCCGCAGTTGCAGCGGACGGGTCGCAGAGGCGACCCCATCCTGGGCGGCAGCATCGCCGTCGTGACCGTCGGGCTTGAGGTTCTGCGGCTGCGCAGCGCCCAGCTGAATTCCCTCGTTCCGCGCGAGACCATGGAGTCGGTCGGCAATTTCCTGCGCGGCCTGGCGCGGGAATTGCTGTTCAGGAGGCCGGGCGAGCCGCAGACAGCGACCGTCGCCGTCGCAAGGCAATATGCGGCGAGCATCGCCGAGCGAAGCGACCGGCCCGAAATGCTGCAGATCGCCGCCTCGCTGCGCATCATCGCCGCGGCGATGGAGGACCACCCCGATTTCTTCATGAAGAACAAGGCCTAGGCAATTCCGGGAAAGTAAGAAACGGGTTTTCCGTCCGGAATTGCGTCAGGTCAGGCCGCCGCTATGGCAAGAGCATGCCCGCGCGCATTGTAGCGCAGGGCTTCGAGATGGATCGACTTCACCAGCCCGGCAAGATCGCCCTCGGCCGATTGCCCGCCGAGCTCCTTCAGCATCAGCCAGCTCACTTCCTGCACGCCGGCGATGCGCTTGCCATTGGCCACTTCGCGCCACACCTTGAGCGCACGCAGGATGATGCCGTGGGTGGCCGCGGCAAGGCCGGCGCTGCGGAACAGAGCCTGCAGCGCTACGTCATGGCCGCCGGCCATAAGAGCCCTCACTCGCTGCTCGGACTGCTGAGCGAGCGCCACCAGCGCTGAGCCGAAGAAGTCGACCTTGCCATGCGCGATGGTACGGATG
>NZ_RZOI01001058.1:0-1504 GCF_004022645.1 Mesorhizobium sp. M4A.F.Ca.ET.020.02.1.1
GGAGAATTACCGCATCGCACTGACCGAGCCGATCTATCGCGATCTGCTCTGGCGCTCGCTTTACATCTCACTGACGGTCAGCGTGCTCACCGTCATCCTCGCCTACCCGATCGCCTATTTCATTTCCTTCCACGGCGGCCGTCACAAGAGCCTGTGGCTGTTCCTCATCACCATCCCGCTCTGGACCAGCTACCTGCTGCGGGTCATGTCGTGGAAGGTGATCCTCGGCTACAACGGCGTCTTGAATTCCGGCCTGATGGGCCTCGGCATCATCGACGAGCCTTCTACCGCGCTGCTCTACAATTCGAGCGCCGTCATCATCACGCTGACCCATGCCTGGGCGACCTTCGCCATCCTGCCGATCTTCGTTTCGCTGGAAAAAGTCGACCGTACGCTGGTCGAGGCTGCGACGGATCTCGGCGACGGCCCGCTGCGCTCCTTCCTGCGCGTGACCCTGCCGCTGTCGACGCCGGGGGTCATCTCGGCGATGCTCATCGTCATGATCCCGACGGTCGGCGACTATGTGACGCCGAAGCTGGTCGGCGGCAAGGACGGCGTCATGATCGCCAACGCCATCCAGGCGCAGTTCGGCAAGGCGTCGAACTGGCCGCTGGGCGCCGCGCTCTCCGTTACCACCATGGTGATCGTGACGCTGATGGCGGGCGCCACGGTGCTGATCATCCGCGCCGCGCAGAGGCTGGCTCGATGATGGCGATCAAACGCTTGCTCCCAGGCGGCTGGCTATCGGCCTATGCCTTCCTCTATGTCGCCTTCCTCTATCTGCCGGTCGTCTTCCTGCCGATCTTCTCGATCAACACCGCGGCGACACCGAAATTCCCGCTCTCGGGCGTCACCCTCAAATGGTACGAGGACCTGCCGCGCACGCCGGCGCTGATCGACGCCACCTGGAACAGCCTGATCGTCGGCGTCTCCGCTTCGGTCCTGTCGACCGTGCTTGGCATCCTGGCCGCCCGCTCGATCACCCGCTACCGCTACCCCGGCCGACGCGCCATCAACGGGCTGATCATGGCGCCGCTGGTGCTGCCGGAGGTCATCGTCGCCATTTCGATGCTCTTGGTGATGCTGCAGCTCGGCCTCAGCCTGTCGCTGTTCACCGTCGTGCTCGGCCATGTGCTGGTTTGCATCCCCTATTCGATGACGGTGCTGACCTCCGGCTTCGAGGGCTTCGACCGCAGCCTCGAGGAAGCCTCCGCCGATCTCGGCGAGAGTGCCTTCGGCACCTTCCGGCGGGTGACACTGCCGATGGTGATGCCGGCGATCATCTCCAGCCTGCTCGTCTGCTTCACCATCTCGCTCGACGAGTTCATCATCGCCTTCTTCCTGACCGGCACCGAGGCGACGCTGCCGATCTACATCTGGGGCCAGCTGCGATTCGCGGCCAAGCTGCCGGGTGTGCTGGCGCTGGGCACGCTGCTGCTCCTCGCTTCTTTCCTGCTGATGACCATTGCCGAGATCCTGCGCCGACGGGCGGCCAGGCGCACGC
>NZ_RZOI01001059.1:0-1504 GCF_004022645.1 Mesorhizobium sp. M4A.F.Ca.ET.020.02.1.1
GTGCAGGCCCGGGCCTGGTGCGGCATCGCCTCCGGCGTGCTCAGCGTCTACGCCTTCACCCACATTCCGCTGGCCGAAGTCTACGCGCTGATCTTCCTGGCGCCCCTGCTGGTCACCGTCCTGTCGACCGTCATCCTGAAGGAAAAGGTCGGCCCGTGGCGTTGGCTGGCCGTGGTCGCCGGCTTCGCCGGAGTGATGCTGGTGGTGCGGCCAGGCTTTCGCGAATTGAACCTTGGCCATCTGGCCGCCTTCGTGAATGCCTTTCTCGCCGCCACCAGCGTCATCCTGATGCGCTCGCTTGCCCAGCAGGAGAAGCGCACGTCCATGCTCGGTGTCCTGGTTGGCTACGGCCTGCTGTTCAACGGAGCTGGTGCCGCTACCGCCGCCTTCGCGTTGCCGAACCCCGTGCAGTTCGCCTGGCTGGCCATGGCCGGCGCCTTCACCGCCGGCGGGCAACTGATGCAACTGCTCGCCGCCAAATACGCGCCGGCCAACCGCATCGCGCCGATGCACTATTCGCAGATTGTCTGGGCCGTGATCCTGGGCGCGCTGTTCTTCCACGAATATCCGGACGTGCTGTCGCTCATCGGCCTCGCCGTAGTCGGCGCCTCCGGCTTGCTCACCATGGTGCGCGAGGAGGTGCGGCTGGGCACGGTGCGCTGGAATCCATTTTCGCGCACCAGGCTTTGAGGTGGCCGTCAGCGCGTTGTTGCGTGCTGGCCATGGGCGCTGATATGCGGGCGTGATGAAGACCAACCCCTTGCCGGAGCTTCCGGTCTCCGCCGTGCTGCCGGCTCTTGGCGAAGAGCTGGCGACGAAGAGCAGCGCCGTGCTGGTGGCGCCGCCCGGCGCCGGCAAGACGACTCTGGTGCCGCTGGCGCTGCTCGACGCGCCGTGGCTCGGCGCGGGCAGGATCGTCCTGCTCGAGCCGCGCCGGCTCGCCGCTCGCGCCGCCGCCCGCCGGATGGCGGAGTTGCTCGGCGAGGAACCCGGCGGAACCGTCGGCTATGCCATGCGCATGGAGAACCGCACCTCGGCGCGGACGAAAATCCTCGTCGTCACCGAGGGTGTTCTCTCGCGCATGATCATCGACGATCCCGAACTGCCCGGCGTCTCCGCCGTCATCTTCGACGAGTTCCACGAGCGCTCGCTCGACGGCGATTTCGGCCTGGCGCTGGCGCTCGACGTGCAGGGCGCGTTGCGGCCGGACCTGCGCCTGCTGGTCATGTCGGCGACGCTCGACGGCGCGCGCGTGGCCAGACTCTTGTCAGGCGCGCCGGTGATCGAGAGCGAGGGCCGCGCCTTCCCGGTCGACATTCGCTATGACCAGCGGTCGCCGGGCACGGCGATCGAGGACGCCATGGCCATGGCGATCCGTTCGGCGCTTGCCGAGGAAAGCGGCAGCCTGCTCGCTTTCCTGCCCGGCCAGCGCGAGATCGAGCGCACCGCAGAGCGGCTGCGGGATCGCATCAGTGCCGACACCGACATCGTGCCGCTCTATGGC
>NZ_RZOI01000105.1:0-11960 GCF_004022645.1 Mesorhizobium sp. M4A.F.Ca.ET.020.02.1.1
GGTGAATTGCTATGCCGAGGACAATTGGCCGGCGATGGCCGACTGGCTGGTGACGGAATGCTCGCGCTTTGAGCAGGCCGTCGTCGTGGTGCTCGGGGAAACCCGGCCCTAGGCCCGACGGTCGTTCGCTCTCCCCACTTGCCTGCTCTTCAGTTTGGCCCGGACCCGTCGCGGCCGATTTCGTCCAGATGCTGCTGCAGCGCCAGTTTGTCGAGCGAACCCATCGGCAGGTTGGTGAACACCGCGATACGGTTGCTCAGCATGCGATAGGCTTCGGCGAAGGCGAGATGCTGCTCGGCTTCGGTGCCGGATGCCTTGGCGGGGTCCGGCACCGCCCAAAGCGCCGTCATCGGATGGCCGGGCCAGATCGGACAGCTCTCATTCGCCGTGTTATCGCAGACGGTGAAGACGAAATTCATCTCCGGCGCGTCAGGTCCGGAAAACTCCTCCCAGCCTTTCGACCGGGCGAAGGAGGTGTCGTATTTCAGGCTTTCCAGCAGCTGCAGCGCATAGGGGTTGACCGTTCCTTTCGGCTGCGAGCCGGCAGAATAGCCTTTGAAACGACCGGCGCCGACGCGGTTCAGGATGGCCTCCCCCATGATTGACCGGGCCGAGTTCGCATTGCAGAGAAAAAGTACATTGTAGACATGATCGCTCAATTTGAACTCCTCCATGCTGGCGCTGCAAAATGACTGACTGGCAATGCGGAACACAGGTTTCCGGCCCGCTTGAGCATTGATGCCAGATTTCCGTGTCATATTAGCGTCACATGTTGCGGGGGCTTGCTTTGACGGCAGGCTCCGGCATTTTCGAAGCGGCATGATCGCAAGCGGAGCCCAACCGATGGACGAATCGCATCCGGCCCGCACGGGGCCCAGCAAGGTCGGTGGCCTAGCCGGCTTCTTCCGCTCGCGCTGGCAGGGCCGGGTGCCACTCGACCGGCTGTTCTGGCGCGACATGGTGCTTGTCGGCACGGCTATCAACATCGCATCGTCGGTGCTGGCGCTCATCCTGCTCGGGCTGAAGCTGCCGCTTTGGTTGGTTCTGGCCGTGCATTTCACGCTGGTGCCCTACAATCTCTTCCTGACCTTCGCCGTCTGGCGAACCGCGGAAAAGTCAGGCGGTGGCAAGGCGTCGCTGATGATGCTCGGCTCGGCGCTGTGGCTGATTGCGACGGTCGTGGCTTGAAACGAAAAAGGGCGGCCGGAGCCGCCCTTTGCAGACCAGAAGTTGGGACGGTCGCTCAGGCGGCCGGCTCGAATTTCAGCGCCACGCCATTGATGCAATAGCGCAGGCCGGTCGGCGGCGGGCCGTCCTCGAAGACATGGCCGAGATGGCTGCCGCAGCGCGAGCAGTGGCATTCGGTCCGCACCATGCCATAGCTGCGGTCGACCGTGGTCTCGACCGAGCCCGGCACCGGATCGTTGAAGCTCGGCCAGCCGGTGCCGCTCTCGAACTTCAGCTTCGATTCGAACAGCGGCTGGTCGCAGCCGACGCAGGAAAAGGTGCCGGCGCGCTTCTCATAAAGCAGGGCGCAACTGCCGGGACGCTCGGTGCCATGGTTGCGCATGACGGCATACTGCTCGGGCGTCAGCCTGGCGCGCCATTCGGCATCGGTGCGGGTGACGGGATAGGCGTGGGTGTCCATGAAGATCTCCTCGGCCTTGGCGGCTCGTTGTTGGTTGGCATGTCGTATTCGCACGAAGATAGGTGTTTGTTACAGCTCTGCCTACCACCGGCCTGCGCTGGAGCTAGTGCCTGCGCGAAAGCTGTTTCGTCGCCGCTTCGAGCCCGGCAAGCGTCAGCGGAAACATGCGGCCGCCGAAGATGTCGCGGATCATCCCGATAGAATGGGTGTAGCCCCAGTTCTTCTGGCTTTCAGGGTTGAGCCATATCGCATTCGGCCATTGCTGCAGCAGGCGGCCGAGCCAGACGCCGCCGGCCTCCGGGTTCCAGTGCTCGACCGAGCCGCCGGGATGGGCGATCTCGTAGGGGCTCATCGAGGCATCGCCGACGACGATCACCTTGTAGTCAGGACCGTATTTGTGGATGAGGTCGAAGGTCGGGATCGTCTCGGCCAAGCGGCGGCGATTGTCCTTCCAGACGCGCTCGTAGAGGCAGTTGTGGAAGTAGAAATATTCGAGCTGGCGGAATTCTGCGCGGGCGGCGGAGAACAGCTCCTCGAGGCTCCTGATATGATCGTCCATCGAACCGCCGACATCGAAGAACATCAGAAGTTTTACCGCGTTGCGTCGTTCCGGCCGCGTCTTGACGTCGAGATAGCCATGCTCGGCGGTGGCGTGGATGGTGCCGGGCAGGTCGAACTCCTCCTCGGCGCCCTCGCGCACCCAGCGGCGCAGCCGCTTCAGCGCCACCTTGATGTTGCGGGTGCCGAGCTCAACGCCGTCGTCGAAATTCCTGAATTCGCGCTTATCCCAGACCTTCACCGCGCGGCGGTGGCGGCTCTCGTGCTGGCCGATGCGCACGCCTTCCGGATTGTAGCCATAGGCGCCGAAGGGCGAGGTGCCGCCAGTGCCGATCCACTTCGAGCCGCCCTGGTGGCGGCCCTTCTGCTCCTCCAGCCGCTGCTTCAGCGTCTCCATCAGCTTCTCGAAGCCGCCCAGAGCCTCGACCTGCTTTTTCTCCTCCTCGGTCAGGTGCTTCTCGGCGAGCCGGCGCAGCCATTCCTCGGGGATGTTGGCGACCTCGACGGCGTCCGGCCCGCCAAGCGCCTCGACGCCCTTGAAGATATGCGCGAACACTTGGTCGAAGCGGTCGATATGGCGCTCGTCCTTCACCAGGGCCGCGCGGGCGAGGTAATAAAAACCCTCGACATCATAGTCGACCAGCCCGGCTTCCAGCCCCTCCAGCAGCGACAGATATTCCCTGAGCGAAACGGGAACCCGCGCGACTTTCAATTCGAGGAAGAAGGGGAGGAACATGCGGCCATCTATAGCAGATCGTATTCGATGAAGCCCGTCCGCCGTGCCACATGGTCGTAGAGCCGGCGCGCGGTGGCGTTGGTCTCGTGCGTCATCCAGTAGACGTTCTTCACCCCGATCTTGCCGGCCTCGTCCTGCACCGCCTTGATCAACGCGGCGCCCACGCCCTTGCCGCGCACGCCCGGGTCAGCGAACAGGTCCTGCAGGTAGCAGTTGTTGACCAGCGACCAGCAGGAGCGGTGGTAGATATAATGGGTGAGACCCACCGCCTTGTCGTCCAGCGTGGCGATAAAACCTTTCGGCTCGAACTCGCCTTCCGTGAACAGCCGCTTCCAGGTCAGGGCGTAGACCTCGTCCGGCAGCGTGGTCTCGTAGAAGGTGAGGTAGGCGGTCCACAGGCGCCGCCAGTCGGCATGATCTGACTGCGCGAGCGGGCGGATGGTGATCTCGGACATCGAATGCTCTCCGTTTTCTTGCGCTGTAGCTTGGGCAATGTCCGCTAGCGCGGCAAGGGTCCACGGCGAGCAACCGCCTAATCCTGCTCTTAACCACTAGGCTCCAGGCAGAAGCTGGCTGGCAAAGACCTCAAAGCGGCTGACCTCTTCGAGAGATTCAACGGAGTATGGTTGAGACGTATCGATCTTCGCGATCAACCGACCGTATTGGTCTTGGCTTTGGGACAGGGCCAAGCAACGGATGTCGCCGGATCTCGGATAGATGCAATTCGCATCCAGCCATTCTGACGAAACAAGGCTCTGCTTTTCATGGAAGCGCCATAGCCGGCCAAACCGATCGCTGAACTCAAACTCAACGATTCCCGGCTGCGGCTCGTCATCGACCCAGCGTGTTATGGAGACAACCAACACTACATGTTCAGGCACGGCTTTACCCCTGCCGTCGCGCCATGAAGGCCAGGCGCTCGAACAGATGCACGTCCTGTTCGTTCTTCAACAGCGCGCCGTGCAGCTTCGGCAGCATGTTCTTGGGGTCGGCGCGCAGGTCTTCCGGCGCGATGTCGTCGGCGACCAGCAGGCGGATCCAGTCGAGCGCCTCGGAGGTCGACGGCTTCTTCTTCAGGCCCGGCACGTCGCGGATCTCGTAGAACTGGGTGAGCGCCGCCCGCACCAGGTTCTGCTTGATGCCCGGATAGTGGACGTCGACGATGCGGTGCAGCGTCTCGATGTCGGGGAAGCGGATGTAGTGGAAGAAGCAGCGGCGCAGGAAGGCGTCCGGCAGTTCCTTCTCGTTGTTGGAGGTGATGATGACGATCGGCCTCAGCGCCGCGCGAACTGTCTCGCCGGTCTCGTAGACGAAGAATTCCATCCGGTCGAGTTCCTGCAGCAGGTCGTTGGGGAACTCGATGTCGGCCTTGTCGATCTCGTCGATCAGCAGCACCACCTTCTTCGCCGCGGCAAAGGCATCCCAGAGCTTGCCGCGCTTGATGTAGTTCCTGATGTCGCTGAAGCGGTCGTCGCCGAGCTGGCTGTCGCGCAGCCGTGAGACGGCATCATATTCGTAGAGGCCCTGCTGCGCCTTGGTGGTCGACTTGACGTTCCATTCGATGAAATCCAGCCCGAGCGCCGCCGCCACCTGGCGGGCCAACTCCGTCTTGCCGGTGCCCGGTTCGCCCTTGACCAGCAAGGGCCGCTCCAGCGCGATCGCCGCGTTGACCGCAACCATCAGATCCTTGTCGGCGACATAGGCCGCGGTGCCTTCGAAACGCATTTTTGCTCCCTGGTTCGTCCGGGCCGACCGTAAGGACGCGACCTCGACAGCGCAAGGCGCGGCAGCGTCGCAACGCCAGGCCCGGGTTTGCTGGCCAGCGTTGTGCGATAGATCCCGTTTCTCTGGCGCTCGGCCAGCCATCGGCCTATATTGGCTTTGGCGGTCTGCGCTTCCCGGCAGGAGAAACTTATCCCCGGGGCCTTATCGATCCTTAGGGAGCTGTCCCTGGGAAGACCCGTGGGTTTTCTCACACGGCGCCCACCTACTTTGTAGGCACCCGGGATCGACCTCTCCACCGGTTGCGTGGATCGTCACTCACCGAATTTTGGGATAAGCGGTAGAAAACGTCGCTCCTGCAACGCCGCCTCGCTGCGGCCTTTTCTAGCGTCCGCACATGACCTCTTCCAAAGACCTGAAAAAACATCTGCGCAAGGAAGCACTGGCCCGCCGCGACGCGCTCGACGAATTCTGGCGGGTGGAGATCGCGCTCGAAATGGCCGAGACGGCGCGCGACCAGATCGCCGTCGAGCATGGGCAGATCGTCTCCGGCTTCTGGCCGATGCGCTCGGAAGTCGACGTGCGGCCGCTGATGTTTGCGCTGCGCGAAAAGGGCGCAAGGCTCTGTCTGCCGGCCATCCTCGACAAGAGCACAATCGTCTTTCGCGAGTTGGTGCGTGGCGCGCCGATGGTCGAAATGGGCTTCGGCACGGTCGGTCCGCATGAGGAGGCGGCGGTGCTCGATCCGTCCGTCATGCTGGTGCCGCTCGCCGCCTTCGACGCGCGCGGCCATCGCATCGGCTATGGCGCCGGCTACTACGACCGTGCGATCGGCAAGCTGGCCGACAAGGGGTTGTCCCCCAGGCTGATCGGCATCGCCTTCGACTGCCAGGAGGTGGCACAGGTCCCCGATGAGAACCACGATGTGATCATCCCGGAAATACTCACCGAGAGCGGGTTGCGCCGGTTCACGCCGGAATTGTAGAAAAGCGTCTGAGAACGCATGATCTTTTGCGGAAAGTCATGCAGCTTTTGCTTGGCGGACTTTCAGCGCGGGATCGTATGAGACTTTTCTTCCTCGGCGACATGGTCGGAAAAACTGGGCGCACGGCGGTGTGGGAACAACTGCCGGGCCTGATCTCGGACTTCAAGCTCGACTTCGTCATCGTCAATGGCGAGAACGCCGCCGGCGGCTTCGGCATCACCGAGGAGATTTTTCGCGAGACGCTCGCCGCCGGCGCCGATGTCGTGACCACCGGCAACCATGTCTGGGACCAGCGCGACGCGCTGGTCTTCGCGCCGCGCGAGGAGCGCTTCCTGCGTCCGTCCAATTTCCCAAAGGGCACGCCGGGGCGCGGCTCCGGCGTCTACATCGCCAGGAACGGCGCGCGCGTGCTGGTCGCCAACATCATGGGGCGCGTCTTCATGCATCCCGAGCTCGACGATCCGTTCCAGGCCGGCGAGCGCGAGCTTGCCGCCTGTCCGCTCGGCGAGCAGGCCGATGCGGTGGTCATCGATTTCCACGCCGAGGCAACGTCGGAAAAGATGTGCTTTGCGCATTTCGTCGATGGCCGCGTCAGCCTCGTCGTCGGCACCCACACGCATCAGCCGACCGCCGACCACCAGATCCTCAATGGCGGCACAGGCTATATGTCGGACGCCGGCATGTGCGGAGATTATGATTCCTCGCTCGGCATGGACAAGGAGGAGCCGCTCAACCGCTTCCTGTCGAAAGTGCCGAAAGGCCGCTTCGAGGCGGCAAACGGTCCGGCGACCTTGTGCGGCGTCGGCGTCGAGATTTCCGACCGGACAGGGCTGGCGGAGAAGATCGCGCCGTTTCGTCGCGGGCCCAGGCTGGAAGAAACCGCGCCGTCCTTCTGGTCGTGACATTGATATGAGCGGCGTCAGTACCTAACTGGCGGCGACACCTGCTTCAGATCGTAGAGGGGACGACCTCCATGCAGCTCATCGAATTCCTGGCGCCGCACTTTGCCTTTGTCTCCGACCCGACCGCCTGGGTCGCGCTGCTGACGCTGGTGGTGCTGGAGGTCGTCCTCGGTATCGACAATCTGATCTTCATCTCGATCCTGACCAACAAATTGCCCGCAGGGCAAAGGGCCCGCGCGCGCCGGCTCGGCATCTCGGCGGCGCTGATCATGCGGCTAGTGCTGCTCGCCACCATCTCGATCATCGTCCAGCTGACGACGCCGGTGTTCACCGCCCTTGGCCACGGCTTCTCCTGGCGCGACCTGATCCTGATAGCCGGCGGCCTGTTCCTGGTATGGAAGGCGACCAAGGAAATCCACCACACGGTCGATCCCGAGGACCACAAGGACACGATGCTCGGCGAGACGCTGCAGATATCGCTCGCCGGCGCCATCTTCCAGATCCTTTTGCTCGACCTCGTGTTCTCGATCGATTCGATCATCACCGCCGTCGGCATGACCGACGAGATCGCCATCATGTACATCGCCGTCATCGTGGCGGTGAGCGTGATGATGCTGGCGGCCGGTCCGCTTGCCGATTTCATCGCCAAGAATCCCAGCATCGTCATGCTGGCGCTCGGCTTCCTGCTGATGATCGGCATGACGCTGATCGCCGACGGCATGGGCTACCATGTGCCCAAGGGCTACATCTACGCGGCGATGGGCTTTTCGGCGCTGGTCGAGGGGCTCAACATGCTGGCGCGGCGGCGCAAGAAGGCAAGGTCCGGCGAAGGGCATTGAGCATGGCAGCCCGCCCGGCGGCGGGCGGTCCCCTTCCCGGCTGCCTCGGGCTTATTTGCTGTCCGAAGTCGGTAGCTCACCACGCATTTCGCTGGGGTAGAACCCTTCACGCAGGTTGATGCCGTACTCGACATAGGCCTTCATGCAGGCGAGCATCTGTGACCAGCCCTCGCAATTGCCATAGGATGATTTGCGGCCGGCCTCATCCTCACGCCATCCGCTTTCGGCGATGGTGACGAAGGTGCCGCCGTCCTCCAGCGGCTCGAAGTTCATCTCGATCGTGGTCTTGTAAGCCGGCACTACGCCGGGGCCGCTGCCATCCCAACGCAGCAAAATGCGCTTGTTGGGAACCACCTCATCGACCTCCACCGGCACGGTCTTCCACCAGGTCACGGTGGTGCCGGCGACCAGTGGGGCGCTGGCGCCGCCAAGGGTGGTGAAATAGCCGCTCAGCTTGCCCGGATTGGCGACTGCGTCGAAGACCTCGGCGACCGGCTTGCCGATGCGACCGGAAACCCTGAATCCAAGAGACATATCCACAGCTCCTTCCTTGCTCGTCTCGACGATATGTTATAGAATTATAACATGTCAAGCCGATCGCGAGACGACAATGTTTTCAAGGCGCTGGCGCATCCGCGCCGGCGGGAATTGCTGGATCGGCTGAAGGATGCGCCGCTCACCACAGGCATGCTGTGCGAGGCCTTCCCCGACATGGACCGGTGCACCGTCATGCTGCACCTCAAGGTGCTGGAGGAGGCCGAGCTCGTCGTGGCGAAGCGCGAGGGGCGCGAGCGTTGGAACCATCTCAACGCGCTGCCGATCAAGCAGATCCATGACCGCTGGATCAGCCAGTATGCCGGCCATGCGCTAAGCATCATCGGCCGGCTGAAGTCCGATCTGGAGCACTGAAGGCCGGATCGATCGGATCCGCGCGCGCCCCTTTACCACGCGCGGCTGGACGAATTGAGCCGATTTATCTATAAGCCGGCCATTCCGAGAGAGCGCCGTATGCCTTGCAGGCGTATCAGGGACGTTCTGAAATTTTGAATTCGAGCATTTTGCGAAGAGCAAGGTCACTGCACCTGGCTTCAGGATGCTCTAGCCGAAAACGACAGGGGTGCCATGGCTGGCCATTCACAGTTCAAGAACATCATGCACCGCAAGGGCCGCCAGGACGCGGTGCGGTCGAAAATGTTTTCCAAGCTGGCGCGCGAAATCACCGTCGCCGCCAAGACCGGCACGCCGGACCCGGCGATGAACCCACGGCTGCGCCTTGCCGTGCAGAACGCCAAGGCCGTCTCGATGCCGAAGGACAACATCCAGCGCGCCATCAACAAGGCTTCGGCCGGCGACGGCGAAAACTACGAGGCCGTGCGCTATGAGGGCTACGGCCCGGGCGGCGTGGCGCTGATCGTCGAGGCGCTGACCGACAACCGCAACCGTTCGGCTTCGAACGTGCGCGCCGCCTTCACCAAGGCCGGCGGGGCGCTGGGCGAAACCGGCTCGGTGTCGTTCATGTGGAACCGCGTCGGCGAGATCTATTATCCGGCATCGGCCGGCAACGCCGACAAGGTCATGGAAGCGGCGATCGAAGCCGGCGCGGACGACGTCGAATCGGACGAGGAAGGCCACACCATCTACTGCGCCTTCGAGAATCTCGGCGACGTGTCGAAGGCGCTGGAAGCCTCGCTCGGCGAGGCGGAATCGGTGAAGCCGATCTGGCAGCCGCAGAACAACGTTCCGGTCGACGAGGAACGCGCGCAGTCGCTGATGAAGCTGGTCGCCACGCTCGAGGACGACGACGACGTGCAGAGCGTCTACGCCAATTTCGAGGTCGACGACGAGACCATGGCCAAGCTCAGCGCGGCCTAAGTCCGAAATATGAGCGAAGCTCAACCTGATATGAGCGACAAGCCGCTGCCTACCGTCCGCATCACCTATTGCACGCAGTGCCAGTGGCTGCTCAGAGCCGGCTGGATGGCGCAGGAGCTGCTCTCGACCTTCGGCACCGATCTCGGCGAGGTGACGCTGGTGCCGGGCACCGGCGGCATCTTCAGCATTTCCTGCAATGACACGCTTGTCTGGGAGCGCAAGCGCGACGGCGGCTTTCCGGACGCCGCGAAGCTCAAGCAACTGGTCCGCGACGTCATCGACCCGGAGCGCGATCTCGGCCATGCGGATCGCAAAGGTGATAAAAAAGACCCGGCCTGAGCCGGGTCTTTTGTTTGTGCCTTGCGCTTCTCAAAGCATCGACAGGATGAAACAGGCCATCGACACGATGGCCGTGATGGTGCGGACGTGGTTCCACATCACCCATTGGCTCAGATGGTTCGCCCACACGGCGGCGCCGTTGGCGCTCGCCGGGTCGACGGCGGCGAGCGCGTCGTTGAGCGGCACGTTGAAGACCATGGTCACGATCGGGTTGCCGACGAAATAGATCACGGCGCCGGCAAGCAGCCAATACGTGCCCGACTGGGTCCAGCCCAACAGCGCGGCGGCAATCAGCCCCAGGCAGATGAGGCCGGTGCCGAACAGGGCCGTCATGAACGTCGGGGTGATCACCGTGACGTTGATCGAATTCATCGCCGCGATGCCGCTTGGGACGGGCAGCCGGGCAAGCGCCGCCATGACGAAATTGGAAAAGGCGAAGAAAACGCCACCGACGACGCCGGAGCCGATCGCGGCAATGAAGGTGAGGGTGGGAAGAAGTTTCATCATCTCAATTGCTCCAGATGCCGCTGGCGGCGGTTTCGGTTGCATAAGCGGAAAAGTCCTTCGGCTGGCGGCCGAGCGCGCGCTGCACGCCGTCGGCCAGCGTCTCGTTGCGGCCGTCGAGCACCTTCGTGAAGAGCTCGTCGAGCAGCCAGCCGAATTCCGGCGGCAAATTGTGCGCCGCCACAGCCTCGGTGAATTCGGCATGTGAGATCTGCTGGTAACGGATGTCGCGGCCGGCGGCCTTGCCGATCTCGGCGACGGCGTCGGCGAAGCTCAACAGGCGCGGGCCGGTGAGCTCGTAAAGCTGGCCGATATGACCTGGCTCCGTCAGGACGGTTGCGGCGACGTCGGCGATGTCGTCGACTTCGACGAAAGGTTCACCGACATTGCCGACCGGCAAGGCGACCTCGCCCTCGAGGATAGACTCGATCAGGAAGCCCTCGCTGAAATTCTGCGAGAACCAGGCGCAGCGCAGGATGGTCCAGTCGGCGCCGGAGGCCTTCAACATCTCCTCGGCGCGCTGGGCTTCAGGCTCGCCGCGACCGGAGAGCAGCACCAGGCGCTTGACGCCGCGTTCGACGGCAAGCCGGGCAAACGCCTCGACGGTTTCGGCGGCGCCCGGCACGGCGATGTCTGGATAGTAGCTGATGTAGACGGCGCCGACGCCGTCGAGCGCACGGCCCCATGTTTCCTTGTCCAGCCAGTCGAAGGGTGGCGTGCCAGCGCGGGAGCCGATGCGCACAGGAATTTTCCTGGCGATCAGCCGTTCGGCCAGGCGCCGGCCGGTCTTGCCGGTGCCGCCCAGGATCAAAATAGGTTTCGCAGTCATCTCGATCTCCTCGGTTTACAAATATGAGTAATCCTCACATTTGCAAAACGTGATAAACCCTCGTATTTTGTGAGTCAAGCGAGTTGTCGCAGAATCTTTCCGGAGGACTCCATGGAAGGCAGAGGTGCCGCGCCGCATCAGCAGGATGGATCGGTGGCCTCGCCGCGCCGGTCCCCGAGCCAGCAGCGCAGCCGCGAGCGGGTCGAGCGCATGCTTGCCGCCGCCTCGGCGCTGATCGCGGAGCAGGGCAGCGACGCCATGCGCATGGGCGAGGTGGCGGAAAGGGCGGGCGTTTCGATCGGCTCGCTCTACCAGTTCTTCCCCGACAAGCGGGCGATCGTCTGGGCGCTGGCCGAGCGCTACACCGCCGAAAGCCAGGCCTGCATTGCCGCAGCGCTCAAGGATGTCGGCGACGCCGAGGGCTTGCGGCGAGCATTTTCGGAACTGGTGGACGTCTATTACCGTCTGTTCCTGGCTGAACCGGTGATGCGCGACATCTGGTCGGGCACGCAGGCCGACAAGGCACTGCACGCGCTGGAACTCGCCGACAGCCGCGCCAACGCGGAATTCCTGACAGCGGTGCTCAAGCGGCTGCGTCCGAATGCCGATCCGGTGGCGCTTGAGACGACAGCGCTGCTGATCTGGCAGATGGGTGAGGCCGCTATGCGGCTGGCGATCTCCGTTGACCGCAAGGAAGGCGACCGGCTGGTCGCGGCCTACAAGCGCATGGCGTTGCGAGAGCTGGTGGATGGGTAGAGACGAGCCGCCCTTGGCGTTTTTCCTGCCGCGTTGTCGATTGGCGGAATCGGCAATGAGAGCGTCCCCTGTCCCCAGGGAGAGGATGCCGGCAGGCAGCACGGGCCTATGATATTTGACGGCAGCTTTGTCGCGAAAAGTGCGCGGTCACCGAATTCCCGAATTGAATTTCTCAGCCAATTGTCGAGGTCGGCCCCGCCCCTCATCCGCCCGCCGGTGTCCAGCCGATAGATGGGTAACAGTTTGAACCGGATACATAGGTAACAGTTC
>NZ_RZOI01001060.1:0-1503 GCF_004022645.1 Mesorhizobium sp. M4A.F.Ca.ET.020.02.1.1
GGCTACGATCCTTACGCGATCGAGGAAAATTTCGGGATCGCCGCCCTTCTTTCGACGGGCGACGCGGCGCGCGAATTGCAGGCGCTCTACAGCGCCGCCAGCCCTCAGAACCCCGCCAAGGTCTATGGCAAGCTGAAACGGGTCCTGGTCGACATCAAGTCGGTCAGCTTCCCGAACAATTCGACCGCGATCGTGCGCTTCTCTACCACGGAAAAAAGCGAGACCGAAGCGATCGACCGGCATTGGATCTCGGTCGTGCGCTTCCGCTACACCGACACGCCCATCAAGAACGAATGGCGCTTCGAAAATCCCCTCGGCTTTCAGGTTTACGACTATCGCCGCGACCAGGAAACCGTGACGCCGGGAAGCCCGTGATGAGGACGACAATGGTCCTCGCCACGGCACTATGCCTTGTCGCCTTCGGCTCCGCCGCCCTCGCCGCGCAGACGCCAAAAGGCGGGTCTCTCGATCGACGCATCACCAGCGTCGTCTACCAGGAGAACAATGTCGTCCAGGTCTCCGCCACCTACGGCATCTCGACCATGATCATTTTCGACGAGGACGAGAAATTCCAGACGATCTCGCTCGGCGACACCGACAGCTGGCAGGTCGTCCCAGCCGACAAGGGCAACATCCTCTTCGTCAAGCCGATCGCCAAGAACGTGACCACCAACATGAACGTCGTCACCGACAAGCGCATCTACTATTTCGAGCTACGCGACAACGCGCCGAAGGCGGGCGGGGAGGTCTTCGGCATTCGCTTCGTCTACCCTGAAAAGAACCTCAATGCGGCGCTGCACAAGGAGGCCGAGCAGCGCGCCGCCTGGCCGAATATTGCCGGTATCGACAAGGCCAACGTCAATATCGATTATTCCTTTTCCGGGGATGGGCGATTGAAGCCGCTCATGGTCTTCGACGACGGCGCCAAGACCTTTTTCAAGTTCGACCGACGCGTGCCAGCGATCTTCGCCGTCAATTCCGATTTCTCCGAGACATTGGAGAACTTCCGCAAGGAGGGCGAATACATCGTCGTCGACGGAACCGCGACGCAGTTCACGCTGCGCGACGGCGACCAATGGGTCTGCATCTTCAATTTGAGAAAACCCGATTTCGGCGCGCCCGACCCCGGTGTCCTTGGACCTGCCGAGGATCCTCACGCGACGAAGCGCAGGAGGAGTGGTAATTGATCCAGCGCAGCCCCGAGCTCGAGGTTCTGGCGAGCGGCGATGAGCCGGCGATCGCCGACAGAAATGTTCGGCGCAAGCAGCTCATCGGCGGCGGCGCGCTTATCTTGGTCGGCATGGTCGCGGGCTATGTCGTCGTCGCCGGCGGACGGCCGCAGCAGCGCGACATGCTATCCGGCGACGAAGAGTTTTCGACCACGACGTTTCGGCCGCCATCCTTCGTGCGTGACGGCGAGCCGCAACCGAAACCGGCAGAGCCGGAAGTCCTTCAAATCCCGCCGCCACCGCCGCCGACGAAGGAGGAAGCAAAGCCCGACAC
>NZ_RZOI01001061.1:0-1498 GCF_004022645.1 Mesorhizobium sp. M4A.F.Ca.ET.020.02.1.1
GTTCCACCGACCAGCAGGCCAGCGGACTGAGAGCTGGCGCGCGCAAGGCCTCGCCGGTGCGCAAATCGAAGCATGCGTGATGCCAGGGACACCGCACGGTATCCTCCACCACAAGACCGTCGACGAGCGGCCCACCGTAATGTGTGCAGGACGCCGCGACGGCAAAGACCTCGGCGCCGCGGCGCACCAGTAGCACTTCTTCATCGCCGCAGTGGCCGACCAGCTTGCCGCCATCGGCAAGGTCGGAGAACGCGATGCCCTGAGCCAGGTCCGGCCCGTCTGATTTGGTGTGACCCGCAGCCATGTCCTTCTCCCTGGCGATCCAATCGCCTGTGCGGCCGAGAAACGGAAATCTCGAGGTCCACCGGCCCGAAAGAGCCGCTTTCCGGCCAGCTTGGCTCCAGCTTCTCGACACCGCCCAAACGCCCGGCCGCGTCATTCGTTGCCGCCTGGCGGCATGCATCCGTCATTTTCCCGGAACCGCTCGATCTGTTCCAGCGTTTGCCGGCGGAACGGGACGCGCATCGGCTTGCTGCGTCGAGCTCCAAAGGGCGACGTTCGCGCATGACCGCTTCGCGCCGTCGGGCCCCGCCAATGGCGGGCGTGACCGTGACAGGACGAACAGGGTATAAAACGATCTGGCAGCAGACTGGTCGAGGAAAGCTCCACCGTCATGAAACCGATGAACGAAGAGCACCTTGCGATCCTACGCAGGCACATGGTCGAGATGATTGCGATCCTCGCCGACCTTACAAGCGACGAACTCGGCAAGGCAGCGTTCGAAGAGCGGGTGATGGCTTCGATGCTGCGGGTGCCGCGACATCTCTTCGTGCCGGCCTCGGTCGCGCCTTATGCCTACCAGGACATGCCGCTGCCGATCGGCTTCGACAAGACCATCTCTCAGCCCTTCATGGTCGCTCTGATGACCGATCTCCTTGCTCCCCGACGCCACGAGTCGGTGCTCGAGATCGGGACCGGACTGGGTTATCAGACCGCGATTCTCGCGGAACTCGCCGGACAGGTCTGGAGCGTCGAGATCATCGAGGAATTCGCCAGCCAGGCCGAGGATCTGCTGCGGGGCCTTGGCTTCTCCAACGTCGCCATCCGTGTCGGGGACGGGTCTCGCGGCTGGCCCGAGCACGCTCCGTTCGACAAGATCCTGGTGAGCGTGGCGGCCGACCGGACGCCGCCGGCTCTGCTCGACCAGCTCAAGCCAGGGGGACGTCTGGTTCTGCCACTGGTGGCCGAAGACGTTCAGTTTCTGACTGTTATCGACAAGGCCGCGGCAGGGCAGATCAAGACCCGCAAACTCATTCCGGTCCGGTTCAGCCGGCTCGAAACCGTCTGATGCGGTGCGCACAGCTGGCACGACCGCGCTTTCCGACCCTGACGCAGCTCCGGCAAACGCCGCTCGCAGCTGAAAGACCGCAGTAGGTACGGCTCTCGCCCCTAACTGCGCACCTGCCGCAGCACTGTCTTTTCCACCACAGGCTCCAGC
>NZ_RZOI01001062.1:0-1493 GCF_004022645.1 Mesorhizobium sp. M4A.F.Ca.ET.020.02.1.1
CCACCGGCTTCACCTTATGTGCTTCAGGCAGGAGCCGTGATCCCGGCTGCCCTCGTAACCGGTATCCGTTCGGACCTGCCCGGTCAAATCACCGCCCAGGTGACGCAGAACGTTTACGACAGCCCGACAGGGCGCTCGCTTCTGATCCCCCAAGGCACCAGAGTGATCGGCCAATACGACAGCGGCGTGGGGTTCGGGCAAAAACGTGTGCTGCTTGTCTGGAACAGGCTGATTTTCCCGGACGGCCGTTCGATTGTTCTGGAGCGCCAGCCTGGCGCGGACGGGCAGGGCTATGCAGGCCTCGAGGATGGCGTCGACTATCACTGGGGCGAGTTGTTCAAGGCGGCAGCACTTTCCACCATCCTCAGCGTCGGGGCGGAGGCTGGCTCGTCTGGCCAGGAGAGCGATATCGTGCGCGCCTTGCGCAGCGGCGCTTCCGACAGCGTCAGCCAGGTTGGCCAGCAGATCGTCCAGCGCCAGCTCCAGATAGCGCCGACGCTCGACATTCGCCCGGGTTTTCCCGTGCGCGTTCTCGTCACCCGCGATCTCGTGCTCCAACCATACGGAGGCTGAAATGGCCAAGCTGAAACTCGGCCCCATTGCCGAGGACAAACCTGTCAAAGTCACAATCGAGCTTCCGGCGCCGCTGCATCGCGACCTGATCCGATATGCCGAAATTCTCGGACGCGAAACGGGGCAATCCTCCACCGATCCCCTGCGCTTGATCGTGCCCATGCTCGAGCGTTTCATCGCGACGGATCGCGGTTTCGCGAAGGCAAAGCATGAGCGGAAGGGTTAGTCCGGAACTGTTAGGAGGAACGGTCAGCAGCGCGGGCAGTGGCGTGTATCGGGAGAACGGTAGGTCCGCTTTCCGCCGCCGGTTGAAAGGCCGACAGGATTGCCTCGAGAGAGACTTCCAACACGTTGGAGAAGACCCTGCCTTTTTGCCAGACCGCAACGTAGTGATAGAGGGCCGAGGGCTCCACCGGCTTTGCTTCCAGCTCGAACGCCGCATATTCGCGGGCGATGATTTCGTTGGTGATGGAAACGCCGAGACCGGCCGAGACGAAGCCGACTTCGTAGCCATTGCAATCGTATTCCACCAGGATGTCTGGCTCGACCCCAGCGAAGCGCAACGCGTTGAAATTCATTTGATGCGACGCAAACTGGGGGTCGATGTCGACGATCTGTTCCCCCTCCAGGTCGTGTGCCTCGACACATGATTTTTTCGAGAAACGGTGCTTGGGGTGGAAGATGCACACGTTGCGTGCCGACCCGATTGGCGCCCATTCAAACAGCCGGGGATCCAAGGGCAACCTCGAGATTCCAAGATCTGCCCGCCCCGACAGGATATGCTCACCCACCTGCTCGTAGTTTCCCGAAATCGACCGGACACTTGAAGCCGTCTTCGATCGGATAGTCGCTACGACCTTCGGCAACGTCACGAAACCGAAAACGGCGGGGGCGGCAATTTCGATCCGCTGCTTTTCTTC
>NZ_RZOI01001063.1:0-1487 GCF_004022645.1 Mesorhizobium sp. M4A.F.Ca.ET.020.02.1.1
GTCGTCGACTTCCATGTCCGGCGCCGGCAGAAGTCGATGTTGAGCGCGCGTGCCGTGGTGCTCGTTCCCCAGCCACATCCGGCATTCGACGCTTTGATGCTGATGGCTGTTAGCATCGTCGCCCTCCTCATCCTATTGGTGGTCGGAACTGCGATACTGGCCTCCCTCATAGCGTTCTGGCCTTATGATCTGAGCCTCTCGCTCAACAACTATGATTTTGCATCCTACGACGCGGCTGGCTGGTCCTCATACGTCAACAGCTTGAAGATGGCGGGTTGGACGGCATTGGCCGGAACAACCTGCGCCTTTGGCGGCGCCTATCTGGCCGAAAAAGGACCGGGACAGATATTGCCACGGACACTTTATCGGGCGCTCGCGATGCTCCCCATTGCGGTGCCGGGGCTGGTGCTTGGGCTGGGCTACATCTTCTTCTTCAACGACGCGTCGAACCCGCTTAACGGGCTGTATGGCGGACTGTCGATTTTGGTGACGGCCACGGTCGCGCACTACTACACCGTGCCGCATTTGATGGCGGTAACCGCGCTGAAGCAAATCGACGACGAGATCGACGAGGCAGCGGCAGCGCTTGGGGTACCTTTCTGGCGGACTTTTGCCCGCGTAACGCTGCCGATCTGCCTGCCCACGGTCATCGACATAGCCACCTATTTCTTCCTCAACGCCATGACGACGATCGGCGCTGTCGTATTCCTCTACCAGCCCGCGACGAAACTCGCCTCAGTAGCTGTCGTCGAAATGGACGATACAGGCGATACAGCTGCCGCGGCGGCCATGGCGGTCTTGATCCTGCTGTCGGCGGCCTGCGCCAAATTGCTTCAGGTGCTCCTCTCGTCAGTCGTCGTCAACCGCACGCAGGCATGGCGGCAGCGTCGCGCGCGCGACGTGTCCGATGATGCCGCGCATCTTCTATCGGCGACTTGAAAGTGCGAAGCTATGGGCCAGCGACACAAGGCATGGGAGCGCCGAAGCCAATCCGGATCAATATCAGCTCGCGCATCGATCTTCTGACGTTACGGCTCTTCGTTGCCATAATTGAAGCGCGCAGTATTGCGCGCGCCGCGGAACGCGAAAACATCGCTGCATCAGCCGTCAGCAAGCGGATCGGCGACCTGGAGCAGGCGCTTCGCACAGAGCTGCTGCATCGCCACCGGCAGGGCGTCGAACCGACATCCGCGGGGCAAGCATTGTTCCAGCATGCGCGTCTGATCATGCGCAACCTGGCCGAGCTTGAAGCTGAACTCATCGATTTCTCGGGCGGCACTCGCGGTCAGGTCCGCATCTGGGCCAATGAATCAACGCTCTTCGGCTTCATACCCGAGCAGCTTGCCAGTTTCGCCGAACGGTATCCGCAGGTACGCGTGGAGTTGCAATCAAACCTCAGCCCCGTGAACATTCAGGCTGTGATGGATAACAGCGCCGACATCGGAATCTTTTCCGGCGCGCTGCCAACCGGCGATCTGGTCGTGCAC
>NZ_RZOI01001064.1:0-1472 GCF_004022645.1 Mesorhizobium sp. M4A.F.Ca.ET.020.02.1.1
GCAATCTTGTTCTTGCCGTTCATGTCCCAGGAAACGCGGACCTTCTCGCCAGCCTGCAGGCCAGGATCCTTGAAGGCCTTGGACAGCGTAAAGGTGGATCCATCATCAAGAACGAGGCTCATGGCCGTTCCATCGAAGCTCTTCACCGTGCCCGTGGTGTGCTTGACCGCCGCGAACGCGGCGCCACCAGAGGCGAGAAGAGCAGCGGTTGCCGCCGTCACAATAAGCTTGCGCATGGCATGTTCTCCTGGAAAATGCGGGCACCCGGTTGGCAAGGCACCCCACTCAATCATGGGCCGTCCGGTCACGTCGCGTCGCGGCTCAGAGGGGAGGAACCGCCGGCGTTTCCCGGCCCGGAAACGACAAATAGCCCTGATTTTTCAAATGCCTATTAGACGAAAAAGATAATCAAGGCGCCACATTGCGCGCCCAGATTCGGCGAATGGGACCGCATTGCGGTTCACATCCCGCTCACCGATATTTTATGGCCATCTGACCTCGGGCGGCAGGCTGGACAGGATCGAGGCGACATTGCCGCCGGTCTTCAGCCCGAAGATGGTGCCGCGATCGTGAAGCAAGTTGAATTCGACGTAGCGGCCCCGCCGAATGAGTTGTTCGTCACGGTCGCCGTCGGTCCAGTTGTCGTTGAAATTGCCCCTTACCAGGTGTCCGTAGACGACGAGAAAAGAGCGCCCGACATCCTGGACAAAGTTGAAATCGGCATCCCAACCGCCCTTGTCCTCGCCCGAATGCAGCCAGTCGAAGAAAATGCCGCCGGTGCCGCGCGGCTCGTTGCGGTGCGGCAGATAGAAATATTCGTCGCACCAGGCCTTGAATTTGGCGTAGTCGGCGACGCCGGCGTTCTTCTCGCAGGCAAATTGCATGGCGCGGTGAAAGGCGAGCGTATCCGGGTCGTCCTGGACGCGGCGACGGTCGAGCACCGGCGTCAGGTCGGCGCCGCCGCCGAACCACTGGCGCGAGGTGACGACCATGCGCGTGTTCATGTGCACCGCCGGCACGTTCGGGTTCCAAGGATGCGCGATCAGCGAGATGCCGCTTGCCCAGAAGCGTGGATCCTCCTCCGCGCCCGGCATCTGTTTCCTGAACTCGGGCGAGAACTCGCCGTAGACGGTCGAGGTGTGGACGCCGACCTTCTCGAAGACGCGGCCATACATCATCGACATGGTGCCGCCGCCGCCCTTGCCATCGTCGCGCTCCCAGGGGGTCTTCTCGAAATGGCCAGGCGACCATGAAACCAGCGGACCCGTCAGATCCTGCTCGATCTGCTCGAAGGCGGCGCAGATGCGCTCGCGCAACGCTTCGAACCACAGGCGGGCCTTCATCTTCTTCTGCTCGATGTCGGCCGGCAGGCCCACCGGTATTTCAGGTCGTTCCAAAATCAGGTCTCCAGTCGCGGACGATAAAGGACTCGTCTTTTCCGGGCGCGATCCCTAATCTCTTAGGAGCAAGGG
>NZ_RZOI01001065.1:0-1472 GCF_004022645.1 Mesorhizobium sp. M4A.F.Ca.ET.020.02.1.1
CTTCTAGATGTCATTCGCGAAAGCTGTGGCCTCGTCGAATTCCACGATGTCGCGGACGAGGCTCGCCGTTTTCTCGCCATGCCGCGACCGCCGGCGCAAGACCCCGGCGCGGAGCGCCAGCCAGCCGCGGCACGCGGCTCCCCCGACGCCGCGCGTCGCCTGTTCGCCATGTCGCAGCCGATCGCCGGCACGCTGGCCGAACGCTATCTTGCTTGCCGCGGCATCCTGCTCGCCGCGCGTGAACGCGCCTTGCGCTTCCACCCCGGCTGCTACTACCGCGATCTCGTCACCGGCGAGACGCAGACCCTGCCCGCGTTGATCGCGGCCGTCACTTCCCTCGACGGACGCATCACCGGCCTGCAACGCACCTGGTTGGATCCGAACGGCAACGGAAAGGCGCCGGTTGCCGATCCGCGCCGCTCGCTCGGCAATCTTCTAGGCAACGCCATCTGGCTCGGCATGGAGCCCGGCGAATCAATTTCGGTCATGGTCGCCGGCGAGGGTTTGGAGACGATGGCCTCGCTCCGCGCCGTGATGCCGGCATTGCCGGCCGCCGCCGCGACCTCGGCCAATCACCTCGCCGGCCTGACCTTTCCGCCGGGCTGCCGTCGCCTCTATATCGCGGCCGATGCGGACGCCGCCGGCCGGCATGGCATTGAGCGTCTCAGCCAGCGCGCAGGTGAGGCCGGCATTCTCGCAATAGTGCTTCGCCCGCAACTCGGTGACTTCAACGACGATCTGCGCCATCTCGGCCCGACCCATCTCGCGACATGGCTCAGCGATCAGCTCGCCCCGGAAGATGCCCGTCAGTTCCTGACGTCGGGATGACCGGTCAAGGGGCGACAGGCGGGCAGGGGCGGCCTCACCGGAAGTCTCGCAACCATGGGCGCGCAGTCCGCCGGAGAGGCCGCGCCCGCGGCCTGCCTGAGAGGCGATCCCTGCCACCCCCCGGTCACGGCCGCAACGGCTGCGCCGTCCTCCGCTTCGCTCCGGCCTTCGGTGCGGCCGCGCCCGGGGCGCGGCCGGGATGCGCTGTCAGGCCGCGATAGGCGCGGCCGCAACCGACGGAGACACGCCATGACCTACGAGCTTCCTTTCGACGACGCCTACGAGCCCTACCACGCCTCCTCGCCGACCGACCGCGTCATCCTCGAACTTCAGATGTACGGCCATCGTCCGCATCAGGACGAGCCCGATCCCCGTCCGCTCCCCGACGAGAGCGTGATCCGGGCCGGCCTCGCCGGGATCGTCGAGACCTTCGCCGGCATGCTCGGCGACACCAGGCTCGAACCCGACCTCGACGACCTGCTCTGGTCCTTCGCCAATGTCTTCCATCGCGCGGCCGAACGCGTCGCCCGTAGCCTCGACCGCTGCGCCTCCTCGTTGCGGTCGAGCCAAGGCGAGCAAGATGGCTCGGAGGTGAAGTCCGTGGAGCTGGAACGGCTCACGGCCGAAGGCATCACCTATATCTG
>NZ_RZOI01001066.1:0-1468 GCF_004022645.1 Mesorhizobium sp. M4A.F.Ca.ET.020.02.1.1
AGCGGCATGGCCGGATCGACGATGGAACTGGCTTGCGGCCGACGGCTTGCCTTCACTGAACCCTACGTGTCGCCTTCACATATACTGCGATCGCTGGCCGCGACGGCATGCGCTGGACCCTTCATGCTCGCCAACGATGCGCTGGATGCCCACAGACGGGGCCGCATCACCATGCTTGCGCTGATTTCCTGCGGCTGCACGACGATAGCCTGGACGCTGGCGCTGGGTATCGTCCTGCTCGCCATTGCATCCTGGGCGACCGGTCTCCTAGGGTCGGCTCACTTCCCAGCGTGAGACGATTCGGAGACGGACAATGCCGACCTATACGATCGACGGAAAGGCTCCCACCTTCGAGGACGCCGACAGCAACTGGATCGCGCCGGACGCGACGCTGATCGGCGACATCAGCATCGGCCGCGATGCCGGCTTCTGGTTCGGTGTCGTCATCCGCGGCGACAACGAGCCGATCACCGTCGGCGCCGAGACCAATGTCCAGGAGCATACGGTGATGCACACCGATCCGGGCTTTCCGCTGACTATCGGCACGGGCTGCACGATCGGCCACCGGGCGCTGCTGCATGGCTGCACGATCGGCGACAACAGCCTGATCGGCATGGGCGCCATCGTGCTCAACGGGGCAAGGATCGGCAGGAACTCGCTGGTCGGCGCCGGCGCACTGGTTACCGAGGGCAAGGTCTTTCCCGACAATTCGCTGATCGTCGGCTCGCCCGCCCGCGTGGTGCGGGAACTTGACGAAGCGGCCGTCGCCAGGCTACGCGGCTCGGCGGCGCACTACGTCGCAAACGGCAAGCGCTTCAAGGCCGGGCTGAAGAAGGCCTGAGTCCGCGACAGGTGGCGGGCATTGGCATCTCTCAGTGTTCATCCCGGCCAGGATTCGACACAGGCTTATCCAGCGCCCCGCGCAGCAATGCGGCGCCGGTTTCAAAGCCGGCATCGTCCGCTTCCTCCAGCGCCGTCGAACAATCATCGATGCGGGTCCTGAGCGCCGGGTCCGCGCCGGCCGCGAGAAGCAGGCGTATCGCCTCTACATCACGCATCGCCACCGCGTAGTGAAGCGGCGTCCAGTCGTTGACGCCGCGCATGTCGGGATCGGCGCCATGCTCGATGAGGGTACGGATGACGTCGTGCCTGTCTCGCCGCTCGGTCGACAGCGCTGCGATGATGGAAGGGAACCCGGCATGGTCCGCATAGTTCGGATTCGAGCCCGCCTCGATCAGCGCCGAGATGAAGGCAAGCGGGCTCCAGTAGATCGCGTACTCCAGCGGGTGGCCAAGGCCGAGCTCGAACGGCATGCGTTCGTCGAACCAGCACGGCGCGCCGCCCAGGGCCGTGCCGAGAACCTCAAAGTCGCCGGCTTTGAAGGCATCGTCGATGGCCTTGAACAGCCGATGACGCTCACACCGGTCGTCGGGGATCTCCAGCATGGCTCTGATCCGCAATGATTGAC
>NZ_RZOI01001067.1:0-1467 GCF_004022645.1 Mesorhizobium sp. M4A.F.Ca.ET.020.02.1.1
GGATCCGGCGGCGTGGCTGTCCGAATTCTGCGGCTGGGGGAGGGTGGCATGATCCGGCGAATTCCCCTGTTGCTTGTTCTTCTCGCGACGCCGGCCGCGGCCGATATTCCAACCATCGATGGAACAACACTGGATGAGCGCCAGGACCGGAACGACAAGACCACCGAAATCGACAAGGTCGATCGCGATCGCTACACCACCAATGAAAGCGTCACCTGCGCGGTGTATCGGCCAGGCCGAAAGGATGATCCGGTCGCCGCGGCCAACGCGAATCCGTCAATCGCAGGCATGGTGAGGCGCGTCGCGCGCGAAGAGGGGATTGACGAGAACCAGTTCCTGGCGCTCGTCTATCAGGAGAGCCGCTTCAATCCTTGCGCCAAGTCCAGCGCCGGGGCGATCGGACTGTCCCAGCTCATGCCGGGCACGGCCTCGGACCTCGGCGTCAATCCTTACAACATCGAGCAGAACCTGCGGGGTGGCGCACGGTATTTCAAGCAGCAGCTTAAACGCTTCGACGGAAACGTCTCGCTGGCGCTCGCCGCCTACAATTCCGGTTCGGGAAATGTCGAAAGCTACGGCGGCATTCCGCCTTTTCGCGAGACGCAGGATTACGTCCGCGTTATCACGCAGAAATGGCTGCCGGCCTTCGGCGGGTCTGACAAATCGGGCATTGGCGGCACGAGCATGGCCTATGAAGGCATGCGCTCGAGCACCATCAATTCGATGGGACTAACAAGCGCCACGGGCGACGGGTCAGGCGATGTCACGTCCTGGTTCGAGCAGTTCGGTGCGAAAGCGACCGGCACAGTGCAGGACAGTTGGGACCAGAATTCCGGCGCCCGCAACGCCAACATCGATATGCTCAATCGTATGATCGGTCTCGGCGCCAGCCTGGCCGATCTCGTCAACTCCAGAAATGCGGTCACCCTGAGCGACATTTCCGGCGCCAGCCGCTCCGGCCGCTACCAGGACGGTGACGGCGGTGACAATCGCGCCATTACCGGCTTCTGCGACGATCGCACCGGCCTGGTCTGGAACCCCGAGATCAAAGCTTGCGTCCAACAACTCAACCAGAACGCCGAACTGCTCCTCGTTCCTCAATGACTGGAGATTCCTCATGAGACGCATTCTCTTCCTTGCTGCCGCCACGGCCATCACTTCGACGGTAGCGCGTGCCGATATACCGGTCATCGACAAGACCAACTACGCCGTCGCCAAGGATACGGCTGAGAAGACCTCCAAGATCCTTGACACGAATAAGGATATCCTGATGACGGTCGAAAAGACCCTCCAGGCGGTCACCGGCGATCGAGGCAGCGATGCCGGATCGCTGAAGGTCCTCGCCATCGGCAACGGCTTCAGCGTCACCTCGGTCCCGTCCTTCGACAGTCTTCTGCAGAGCGGCATGCCTAACTTCGGCTCGATGGGGCCCGAGATCGCGAAGGCGGCGACGCTTTTCGTAAACGG
>NZ_RZOI01001068.1:0-1466 GCF_004022645.1 Mesorhizobium sp. M4A.F.Ca.ET.020.02.1.1
CTGGATATCGACGAAGAAGAAATTCGGCGGCCGTTCCGGCAGGCTGCCGGAGATCTGGCGCCTCAGATTGCCGTCGATCAGCGCCAGTGTCACCAAAAGCGTCAGCCCGAGGCCGAGCGACAGCACCACGGACGGCGTCAGGGCGCCCGGCCGGTGGATGTTGCCCAGCGCCAGCCTGAGCGCGACGGAACGGACACGCGGGCTCCTGCTGGCCGCCCACTGCACCAGCGCGCCGACCAGGCGCAGTACAAGGAAGGCAAAGACCGTGGCGCCGACGAAGATCGAGGCGATGCGGCGGTCGCCGGAAAACAGGATGGCCAGCGCCGCCAGGACGAGCGCGATGCCGACTGCCGCTGCCACATAAGGCAGGCGCGGAAAACCGCGGCTCTCAAAACCCATCTCGCGAAACAGCGCCGTTGCCGGCACGTCGCGGGCGCGCCCCAGTGGCAGCAGCGCGAAGGCCAGTGTCACCAGCAGGCCGAACAGCGCCGCCATGGCAAGCGCGCCGGGGTAGAAGCCGCCTTCCGCCGGCACCGGGATGACCGACTGCAGGGCTGCGCTCGCCGCGAACGGCATAGCGGCGCCGAGGATCAGCCCGGCGACGATGCCGAGGCCGGCGATCAGCAGGATCTGCACCAGATAGACGGTGAAGACGAAGCCACCCGAAGCGCCGAGGCTCTTGAAGGTGGCGATGACGCCGCGCTTGCCGTCGAGATAGGCGCGCACGGCGTTCGCCACGCCGACGCCGCCGACCACCAGCGCCGTCAGCCCGACCAGCGTCAAAAATTGCGAGAAGCGCTCGATATTGGAGGAGAGCGCCGGTGCCGCGTTGCTGCGCGTGCGGATCGACCAGCCAGCCTCCGGAAACGTCTTTGCCGCCTGGTCCTGGATCGCCTTGAGGTCGGTCTCGCTGGCGCCGGCGGGCAAGCGGATTTTGTAGGCGTTCTCGACCAGGCTGCCCGGCTGGACCAGGCCTGAGGCGGCAAGGCCTTCGGTCGATACCAGCAGCCGCGGCGCAAAGCCGAACCCGTCGGACACCGCATCCGGTTCGCCCACCAGCCGCGCGCGCAGCTCGAACGTCGCAGCGCCAAGCTTCACCCGGTCGCCAAGCTTGAGGTTCAGCCGGTCGAACAAAAGCTCGGGTGCCGCGGCGCCGAAGACGCCGGACCTCTCGGCGAACAGCGCCTCGCGCGGCAGCGCCGGCTCGGTCGCCAGCGCCCCGTAGAGCGGATAGGCCTCGTCGACCGCCTTGGCCTCGACCAGCGCCTGGTCCGAGCCGTCCTCCAGCCGCGCCATCGAGCGCATGCTGGCGCTGTGCGAAATCGTTCCCAGCCGATCAAGGAAGCCGCGCTCGGCCGGCGTCGTGCCGCGCTGGTTGAGTTGAAAGCGCAGGTCACCGCCAAGCAGCGTCTGGCCCTGGTTGGCGACCCCAGCGGTGATCGCCTGCGCCACCGAATTGACGCCGC
>NZ_RZOI01001069.1:0-1466 GCF_004022645.1 Mesorhizobium sp. M4A.F.Ca.ET.020.02.1.1
CCTCGACCTCGCCGCTGCGCGACACGATGGCGCCCATCCAGCGCAGGTCGACGTCCCGGGGGCCGGCGGCGCGGCCGCCGACGACGATGCCGGCATTGGCGGCGTTGTCCGAGATCGTGTCGAAGAAGGTGCGGATCTTGCCGGTTTCCTTGTTCACCCGCTCGATGCGGGTGTCGAGGATCTCCAGTGATGGCGTGATGTGGTCGGTGGCGTCGAGCACGTCGTCGACCCACACGTCCGGGCCGGCGAGCGGCGCCTTCATGACGAAGGCAATCTCGGCCTCGATGCGCGGCTGAATGAAGCGGCCGGCCGGCACGGTGCCGCCATCCTCGAAGAACATGTCGTCGAACAGAATGCCGGAATCCGGGATGTCGATGCTGAGCGCCGATTGCATCGCCTTCGAGGTCAGGCCGATTTTCCAGCCCTTGATCGTCAGTCCCGACATGACCTTCAGCTTCACGAGCGCGGCCTGCACCCGATAGGCGTCGTCCATCGTGGCCTTCGGAAAATCGAGGCTGAGCAGGCTGATCTGGCGACGGTCGCGTTCGGCCTCGAACAGTCGGCGCGCGGCGTCCTCGACTTGCTCGTCCGTGATCATCGACCGCCCTCCTCGTCGATTACGCCGTTGCTGAGCAGCCCGATGCCGTCCGCCTCGACCTCGATCACGTCGCCCGGCTTAAGCCAGATCGGCGGATCGACGCGGGCGCCCGCGCCGGTCGGCGTGCCGGTGACGATGACGTCGCCCGGCACCAGCGTGGTGAAGGTCGAGACGTAGTTGATGATCTTGCGGAACGAAAAGATCATGCGGCTGGTGCGGTCCTGCTGACGGACCTCGCCATTGACGCGGGTGACAAGTGAGATGTCGGCGATCTGCGCCTCGTCGGTGAATGGCACCAGCCAAGGGCCGATGGACCCGGTACGGTCGAAATTCTTGCCCTGTGTGACGTTGAACTTGGCGTGGCGCACCCAGTCGCGGATCGTGCCTTCGTTGCAGAGCGAAAGCGCCGCGATATGGCCGAGCGCATCGGCCTCGGCGATCCGCCGGCCTGCCTTGCCGATGACGATGACGATCTCGCCCTCATAGTCGAGCTGCGGCGATTCCGGCGGCCGCACCAGGGGCGCGCCGTGGCCGACGAAGGAGCGCGGAAAGCGGATGAACAGCGACGGGTTCGAGGGCGCCGCCGGCCCGTCCTTGTATTCCTCGTTGCGGTCCGGATAGTTGACGCCGACGCAGATGATCTTTTCCGGTGCGGGTACGGGTATCTCGTAGACGATGTCCTCGACCCGGAAATCGGCGGCGAGGTCTTCGGCCTCGTCGACAAGTTTCGAGAGCGCACCGGCCTCGATCGCCTCGCGCAGCGTTGGCCATTCGCCATGGCGCGCCGACAGGTCGACGACGCCCGTTCCGATGATCGCGCCGTAGCGCGCCTTGCCGCCGACGGTGAAGGTGGCGAGACGTCCCGAAC
>NZ_RZOI01000106.1:0-11945 GCF_004022645.1 Mesorhizobium sp. M4A.F.Ca.ET.020.02.1.1
CTATCTCAACATCCACCAGATCGTCGCCGCCTGCGAGATCACCGGCGCGGACGCGGTGCATCCGGGCTATGGTTTCCTGTCGGAGAACGCCAAGTTCGCCGACATCCTGGCCGCTCACAACATCACCTTCATCGGCCCGTCCGGCGACCATATCCGCGTCATGGGCGACAAGATCGAGGCCAAGCGCACCGCAAAACGCCTGGGCATCCCGGTCGTGCCGGGCTCCGACGGCGCGATCAGCGAAGAGAAGGAAGCCAAGCGCGTCGCCGCCGAGATCGGCTACCCCGTGATCATCAAGGCTTCGGCCGGTGGTGGCGGGCGCGGCATGAAGGTGGCGCGCAGCGAGGCCGACCTCGAGATCGCCCTGCAGACGGCGCGCTCGGAAGCCGGCGCCGCCTTCGGCGACGATGCCGTCTATATCGAGAAATACCTGGAGAAGCCGCGCCATATCGAACTGCAGGTGTTCGGCGACGGCGCCGGCCGCGGCGTCCATTTCGGCGAGCGCGACTGCTCGCTGCAGCGCCGTCACCAGAAGGTCTGGGAAGAGGCGAATTCGCCCGCGCTCAATGCCGAGGAACGCGCGCGCATCGGCGGCATCTGCGCCAAGGCCGTCGCCGATCTCGGCTATTCCGGCGCGGGCACCATCGAATTCCTCTACGAGGACGGCGAGTTCTATTTCATCGAGATGAACACCCGCCTGCAGGTCGAGCACCCGGTGACGGAAGCGATCACCGGCATCGACCTGGTGCACGAGCAGATCCGTGTCGCCTCCGGCGGCGGCCTTTCGGTCAGGCAGGAGGACATCAAGTTCAACGGCCACGCCATCGAATGCCGCATCAATGCCGAGGACCCGCGCACCTTCACCCCCTCGCCGGGCACGATCACCCATTTCCACACGCCGGGCGGGCTGGGCATCCGCGTCGATTCCGGCGTCTATTCCGGCTACAAGATCCCGCCCTATTACGACAGCCTGATCGGCAAGCTGATCGTGCACGGCCGCAACCGCGTCGAGTGTATGATGCGGCTGCGCCGAGCGCTGGACGAATTCGTCGTCGACGGCATCAAGACGACGCTGCCGCTGTTCCGCGACCTAGTCGGCAACCCCGACATCGCCAATGGCGACTACGACATCCACTGGCTGGAAAAATATCTGGCTAAAGAGGAATAGCCGCTGAACTTGCAGTTATAATGCCGCGATGACCCGTCCCTATGCGCCCGGCTATCGCATCCCGACCGACCTCTTGCTGAAGGCCTATGCCTCGGGCGTCTTCCCGATGGCCGAAAGCGCCAGCGATCCGGAAGTGTTCTGGGTGCGGCCGGAGACGCGTGGCATCATCCCGCTGGACAGGTTTCATACACCGCGCAGCCTGAAGAAGACGATCCGCAGACACCCCTTCGACATCCGCTATGATTTCGATTTCGAGGCGACAATCGACGGCTGCGCCGAGAGACGCGAGGAGCGCCGCTCGACCTGGATCAACGCGCCGATCCGCGAGGCTTACGTCGAACTCTATCGCCTCGGCCATTGCCATTCGGTCGAGGCCTGGCGCGAGGATCGGCTGGTCGGGGGCCTTTACGGCGTCTCGCTGGGGCGCGTCTTCTTCGGCGAAAGTATGTTCGCCAGGGAAACGGACGCCTCCAAGACCTGTCTTTATCACCTGGTCGAGCGCTTGAAGGCGCGCGGTTTCGCGCTGCTCGACACCCAGTTCACCACCGAGCACCTCAAGCGCTTCGGCGCCGTCGACGTGCCGCGCGGCCAGTATGAGAAGATGCTGGCCGAGGCCTTGAAGAGCGAAGCCATCTTCTCGCCATGAGGCCGTAGCGATCAGCCTTTTGCTGAAGCCTCTATCGGCGTTTGCGCATGGAACATCATCTTCCAGCCATTGGTTCGATGCACGTAGCCGGTGCTGACCAGCGCGTTGTAGATTTCGCCATTCTCGCGCGTCGCGTGCGCCTCGTAGGTCAGCATGACAATGTCGCTGCCGGGTTCGACCATGCCCTTTAGGTCGATGTCGAGATCGCGCCAGCGACGTGGCTTGCTGGCGGTTTTAGCCAGATCGGCATTGCTGATCGCATGCGCCATCTCCGGAAAGGCCACGAGGCATTCGGCATCGGCGTTGGCCGCATAGTAGGCCGCATCGCCGGTCCAGAATCCCCTTTCGAGGTCAAGCAATTCCTTCTTGCTGACCGTCATGTGCTTGGTTGCTGACATCGCAAGATCCTCCATGCGCAACAGTGCGCAATCGCTCTTTTGCCAACGTGTGGCGAACGAAGCGGTTCCCCGATTCTGCTGTTGGATCAGTTGGCCTCGCCGCTATCCGGCTCGGTCGCAGCCGGAGCGGCGGCGGCCTTCGGCTTGGACGTATCGACCTGTGACGCACCGGTCTTGGCGGCCTCGGGCGGCGGCACGTCCGACTTCTGCTTGCAACCCTTCAGCCAGACGTCATAGACGGCGTGCTCGACGGCGTTGAGGCCGGGGCTCTCGGCGAACATCCAGCCGGTGAAGATGCGGCGGATCTTGCGGTCGAGCGTGATCTCATCGACCTCGACGAAGGAATCGGTCTTCGGCTCCTCCGTCTCCGGCCGCGAATAGCAGATGCGCGGCGTCACCTGCAAAGCGCCGAACTGCACCGTCTCGTCGATATAGACATCGAAGGTGATGATCCGGCCGGTGATTTTGTCGATGCCGGCGAACTCGGCGACCGGATTGGTGATGCGCTCGGCAGCCACCGGCGCCGCCGGCGTCTGCGCAGCGGCAACCGTCACCGTGCAGGCGGCGACAGCGGCTGTTGCCGCGGCCGCGGCGCCCAACGAGATTCGGCTGAAGATGCTCATGCGGGATACCGGTGGTTGCGCCCGGAGTGATTCTTGCTCGCCCAAGGCTAGTCGCCGTTTTCAGATCAGCAAGCAGCTAAACGTCAATTGTGGCGACAAAGGACCGATCAGCACCTCGGCCGCCGATTACGAGCCGGGCGTCCAGGCGTCGTAGTCGCCGGTCACTTGCGGGCGGTGCTGGTTGGTCAGCACCGAGCCCTGCGGACGGTAGGCCGCAGGGCTGCCGGTGAGATTCGGCAAATGCGGCTTCTGCCATTCGCGCGGACGATAGTCGTCGCTCGGCGGCGCCACATCGACGCGATGATGAATCCAGCCGTGCCAGCCCGGCGGGATCTTCGAGGCTTCCGAATAGTCCCGGTAGATGACCCAGCGACGGGTGCGGCCTTCTGAATCGATGCCGCCCTCGTAATAGACGTTGCCGGCTTCGTCCTGGCCGACCTTCCTGCCGTGGCGCCATGTGTGGAACCGCGTTCCCAGCGTCTGGCTGTTCCACCAGGTGAAAAACTGCGTAAGGAAAGCTTTCATCCAAGTCCTCGCGGCGGCAGCGGCTGCGCCTTTCTCCTGCTTATGGCGTCACGCAATCGCGAAGGCAAGGGTTTTGCCGTGGGGCGCAATGTAAATGGTTCGTGCGCTAAATCGATACAGCCGCGCGGATAGCGGCAGCCCTGCTTGCCAAGCAGTTCCTGTCTTTCTAAAGCTCTGCTCGCCCGGCAACGGGCGCCTGGCCTGGTGCCCGGCCAAGGGAGGTGAAGATTCAAGACCTGTCCGCCAGTGGCCGGATCAGCGCCGACGCCATTCGCCGCCGCAAGGGCGGCGTGCCGATCGTCTGCCTGACCGCCTATACCTATCCTGTCGCCCGATTGCTCGATCCCCACGTCGACCTGCTTCTGGTCGGCGACAGTGTCGCCATGGTGCTGCACGGCCACAAGACCACGCTTGGCGCATCCCTGGAGATGATGATCGCGCACGGTCAGGCGGTGATGCGCGGCTCCGACAGGGCTTGCGTGGTCGTCGACATGCCTGCCGGCAGCTATGAGACGTCGGTGGCTGAGGCCGTCGCCTCGGCGCGGCGCATTGTCGAGGAGACGGGCTGCCAGGCGGTCAAGCTCGAGGGCGGCGTCGACATGGTCGGGCAGATCGCCGCGATCGTGGCCGGCGGCATCCCGGTCATGGGCCATATCGGCCTGCAGCCGCAATCGGTGGAAAAGGACGGCGGCTACAAGATCAAGGGCCGGACCGAAGACAATGTGGCCGCCCTGTTCCGCGACGCCGAAGCGGTGGAAAAGGCCGGCGCCTTTTCCGTGGTCATCGAGGGCACCGTCGAGAGCGTCGCGGCTGATCTTACCCGCGCCATCGCCATCCCCACCATCGGCATTGGCGCCAGCCGCGATTGCGACGGCCAAATCCTGGTCATCGACGACATGGTCGGCCTGACCGTCGACCGCGTGCCGAAATTCGTCAAGGAATATGCCAGCCTGCGCGATGTCGTCTCGGACGCTGCCGCCCGCTACGCGGCGGAGGTGCGCGACCGCGCGTTTCCCGGCCCGGACCACGTCTTTGCCGCCACACCCGATAAGGACAAGGTATGAGTCGACCGATCGTCGCCGAAACGGTTTCCGCCCTTCGCGCGCAAATCCGCGACTGGCGGCGCGAGGGCCTCGGCATCGCCATGGTGCCGACCATGGGCGCGCTGCATGACGGCCATATCTCGCTGGTCAGGATGGCGCTCGAAAAGGCCGAGCGCTGCGTCGTCTCGATCTTCGTCAATCCGGCGCAGTTCGCCCCGACCGAGGATCTCGACAAATATCCGCGCCAGCTTGCCCGCGACCTCGAACGGCTGGCCGAAGCCGGCGCGCATCTCGTCTTCACGCCAGGCGTCGCGGAGATGTACCCGGCCGGCTTCGCCACCAGGATTTCGGTCGGCGGCCCCTCCTCCGGCCTGGAATCGGATTTCAGGCCTAGCTTCTTCGACGGTGTCGCCACCGTCGTGGCCAAGCTCTTCCTGCAAGCGGCTCCCGACTATGCGATCTTCGGCGAGAAGGACTATCAGCAGCTTTGCGTCGTCAGGCAGCTTTGCCGCGACCTCGACCTGCCCGTCGCCATCGTCGGCGCACCGACCGTGCGCGATGCGGATGGCCTCGCCATGTCCTCGCGCAACGCCTATCTCGGCGACAGGGAACTCGCAGTCGCGCGCAAGCTCAACGCGATCCTGCGCCGGGCGGCGGCGGCGCTCGCGGCCGGCGCCGAGGAAGCCGGCACGACCGCGGATGCCCGTCAGGCGCTTGTCGAGGCAGGCTTCCGGAAGGTCGACTATGTCGCGGCGCGTGAAAGCCTGACGCTCGCCCCCTGGCGGCGCGACCGCGACGGCCGCGTGCTCGCGGCCGTCTGGCTCGGCACGACCAGGCTGATCGATAATGTGGAGATTCCTGCCGTCATGTCGCCGCCCTGACTGCGCGCGGTCAGACCTTTCGCCCGCGCCGCTGTCTCCCGCGCTGACTATCGGAGGGGCTTCTCGAAAACCAGCGCCGGCAGCCCGGAACCGCCGCCGCAATCCTTGGTTTCGCCGGCGGCCACAAATCCCTGTGACCGGTAGAAGGCGATCGCCCCCGCGTTGGCTTCCTCCACCTCGAGGCGCAGCCTGTTCGCTTCCGGAAAGCTGGCCTCGACCTCATCGAGCAGCGCCTTGCCGATCCCTTGCCGCTGGCAGGACGGGTGCACATAAAGCTGGTTCAACAGGACGATCTTCGGGTCGGTAGTGGCGGCGGCGAATGCCATGCCGCCGAGTCGCCTGCCGTCGTCGGCGACCAGGAATTCGGAGTCCGGCCGCGTCAGCCGGGCCTTGAGCGAGGCGATCGAATGCCATTCGTCGGTGAGCGCCCCGACCGGCTCGGCGCCGTAAATGGCGTCATACGTCGCGTGCCACGTCTCGACCAGCAGCGCGCGGATCGCAACAAGATCGCGCTCGCTGGCGGTACGGACGAACATCGCTTTATTCGATTCCGAACTTGGCCTTGACGAGGTCGTTGACCGCCTGCGGATTGGCCTTGCCGCCGGTCGCCTTCATCACCTGGCCGACAAACCAGCCGGCCATGGTCGGCTTGGCGCGGGCCTGGTCGGCCTTGTCCGGATTGGCGGCGATTACCTCATCCACCGCCTTCTCGATGGCGCCGGTGTCGGTGACCTGCTTCATGCCGCGGCTTTCGACGAGCTGGCGCGGATCGCCGCCCTCGTTCCAGACGATCTCGAACAGGTCCTTGGCGATCTTGCCGGAGATCGTGCCTTCCTTGATCAGATCGATGACGGCGCCGAGTTGCTCGGGCGAAACTGGAGCATTTTCAATGTCCTTGCCGGCCTTGTTGAGAGCGCCAAGCAGATCGTTGATCACCCAGTTGGCGGCGAGCTTGCCGTCGCGGCCGGAGGCCACCTTCTCGAAATAGTCGGCGATCGGCTTTTCGGACACCAGGATCGAGGCGTCATAGGTCGTCAGGCCGAGCGCCGCGATCAACCGCGCCTTCTTGTTGTCGGGCAGTTCCGGCAGATCCTTGGCCAGCGCGTCGACATAGGCCTGGTCGAACTCCAGCGGCAGAAGGTCCGGGTCGGGGAAATAGCGGTAGTCATGTGCCTCTTCCTTGGAGCGCATCGAGCGCGTCTCGCCCTTGTTGGGGTCGAACAGCCGCGTCTCCTGGTCGATCGTGCCGCCATCCTCGATGACGGCGATCTGCCGGCGCGCCTCGTATTCGATAGCCTGGCCGATGAAGCGGATCGAGTTGACGTTCTTGATCTCGCAGCGCGTGCCGAATGCGCCGCCCGGCCTGCGCACCGAGACGTTGACGTCGGCGCGCAGCGAGCCTTCGTCCATGTTGCCGTCGCAGGTGCCGAGATAGCGCACGATGGTGCGCAGCTTGGTCACATAGGCCTTGGCCTCGTCGGCCGAGCGCATATCCGGCTTGGAGACGATCTCCATCAGCGCCACGCCGGAACGGTTGAGGTCGACATAGGACATGGTCGGATGCTGGTCGTGCATCGACTTGCCGGCGTCCTGTTCCAGATGCAGCCGCTCGATGCCGACCTCGATGTCCTCGAACTCGCCCTGGCGGTCCGGGCCGACCGAGACGATGACCTTGCCCTCGCCGACGATCGGCTGCTTGAACTGCGAAATCTGGTAGCCCTGCGGCAGGTCCGGATAGAAATAGTTCTTCCGGTCGAAAACCGACTTGTGGTTGATCTCGGCCTTCAGGCCAAGGCCGGTGCGGATCGCCTGCTTGACGCATTCCTCGTTGATGACGGGCAGCATGCCGGGCATCGCCGCGTCGACCAGGCTGACATTGGCGTTGGGTGCCGCGCCGAACGAGGTCGACGCCCCGGAAAACAGCTTCGCCTCCGAGGTCACCTGGGCATGCACTTCGAGACCGATGATGACTTCCCAGTCGCCGGTGGCGCCGGGGATCAGTCGTTTTGCGTCGGGGGTGCGGGTATCGATGATGCTCATGGTGGCCTGCGCTTGTGGCTCGCGAGAATTGCGATTTTCGCGAATTTGGGTGTTGGCCTTCGCTAGTGCAAACCGCCCGGCGAGACAAGCGCAAAGCCGCGCGCTGGCCTTTTCGGCCGCTTTCGCCTATAGGACGTCCATCCAATGGAGAGTGGATGTCCACTTACGCTCAGTCCCGGTAAGGCCCTGACCTCGTAGCGAGGCAGGGCGACAAAACCTGAAACCCCGTGCCGCGAAATCTCGCGGCGGCGGCTTTTGTTGTTTTCCCGGGAATTCTGCAGATGGATATCTCGCGCATTGAACAGCGCATCCTGCACCTGCTCGCTCAGGGCGGGCGCATCGAAATCAAAAAGAATGACAGTAGGAAGATCGCTTCGGTCCAATGCCTGACCCGCGACGGCTGGCGCTACCCAGGCGTTGATCTCGAGCTGCTTCGAAAACTGAAGCGGAAGAAGGCGGTTTCCTCGTCGGGTGGCGGGCCTTACCGCATCACCAGGCGCGGGCTCGAACTCGTCCGCGCCGAACTCGACAACAGGTAGAGGCGTTCGCGCCTCAAAATCCGCCGGCCGGCAGCGGCCGGCGGTTCTCGCCACGTTTGCTAGGCGGTGGCGATATAGGCCCTGATCTCCTCGGCCTCGCGCTCGACATCCTCGATGCGACGCTTGACGACGTCGCCGATCGACACGATGCCGTAGAGCAGGCCATCCTTTTCCACCGGCAGATGGCGGAAGCGACCCTTGGTCATGATCTCCATCACCTCGTTGACGGTGTGGTTCTCGTTGCAGATCTTCACCTTCGGCGTCATCGCCGAACGTACCGCGATGTCGAGCGCCGCGGCACCTTCCTTGGCCAGCACGCGCACGATGTCGCGCTCGGAGAGGATGCCGACGATCTTATGGTCGCCATTGGTGATGACCAGCGCGCCGATCCTGTGTTCGGTCAGGATGCGGATGGCCTCGCTCAGCTTTTCGTTCGGCCCGAGCGTCAACACGTCATGGCCCTTCTTCTCGAGAATTGCCTTAACAGTCATGGCGTCCTCCTCAGCTTGTTGCTTGCCGGTTCCTGCCCTGACCGGCATTCACGTTCCGGTGAACATGGTGCGCCGTGATTGTTTGCATTTCAAGTGCGGCGCGGCTCACTCCAGCGGCTGGCGGCGGTCGAAAGCGCGCACGCCGAAGAAGCCGGCGACAAAGCCGCCAATATGCGCCTCCCAGGCGATCTGTCCGTCGACGCCTGGAGCAAAGCCTATCAGGCCGGTGACGAGGTTGATCACCATCCAGACACCAAGGAAAGTGACGACGCCGCGCGAGCGGAACACCTCCGTCATCGGCAAGGGCGCGCCGGCAAAGGCGCCTCTGCCCGACGAACGGTCGATGCGGAAGGCGAAGCGCGCCGCCGCCCCCATCATGCCGGAAATCGCGCCCGAAGCGCCGACCAGCGGCGCCTCGCCGAGCGGGTGCAGGACATAGAACAATGCCACCGCCGCAAGCCCCGTCACCGCAAAGAACAGCGCGAAGCGAAGCGCGCCGAATCGGTTCGCCAGCGGCGAGCCGAACGCCGCCAGCCACACCATGTTGATCAGGAGATGCGCCCAGCCGCCATGCAGGAACGCATAGGTGAAGGGGCTGGTGAAGGCATAAACCTCGAGGTCATAACGGCCGGAATGGCGGATCGGGATGAACGCCGCCCGCACCAGCAGGGCGAAATCCTGGTCGTCGGTCAGTAGGTAGACGCGCACCAGGTGAACGGCAATGCAGATGCCGATCACCGCCAGCACCACCGACGGCAGGTTGAACACCGGTTCGCGGCGCGGTTCCGGCGCATCGTCCTGCTGTTCGATTTCCGAAGGGCTAACCGGCTCGCTCATTGACAAAGCATCCTGGGATTCGATCGGCGAGCTTTAGAGCAAGGGCGCCCGGGTTGAAACAATTCTGTTTCCCAAAGCGTGCGGCCGCAGCCTCGCCGTCATTTGCTAAGAACCAGAAGGGAGACAAAGTGGAAATGCTCTGGCGTTCGCGAAACTCGCAACGCGCGTTCTCGGAAGCAGCAAGACCCCTCCCTAGAATGCGGCCGATTTCAAAGGGGTCTCCACATGATCAAGCATATCCTCTCGTTGGCTCTCGCCGCCGGCGTCGCAGCTTGGTCTCCGAGACGCTGACAAGCGCCCCAACCGGCCGGCAAGCAATCCAGTCGACCAACGTGTTCGTCGATGCCAATGGCATCGTCTATTCGCCGGACTACAATGCCGGGCTGGCGACCATGGAATATGACAGGTGACAAAGGCGACTATCACCCTCCGCCCCCAGCGCACCGCCATCAGCCCGAAGCTCACGCACCTTGCCACAAGCCGCCTCAGCCATCGCCGTCTCCGTTACCGGCATCGAAAAGTCCTTCGGGCCGACACGCGCGCTCGCTGGCGCCGACCTTGACGTCGCCCCCGGCGAGGTCGTGGCGCTGATGGGCGCCAACGGCGCCGGCAAATCGACCTTGGTGAAGATTCTGTCGGGTTCGTACACGCCCGATGCGGGCACGATCATGCTGGACGGCAGGGCCGTTGCCTTCGCCTCGCCCAGCGCCGCCAAGGCCGCCGGCATCGCGACGGTGCATCAGGCAACCGACCAGGCGGGTGCTCCCGGGCTGACGGTCGCCGAGAATCTTGTGCTCGACGAGCTTTGCAGCCCGGGCGGGCGTTTTCTCGTCTCGAACAGGTCGATCCGCAAGCGCGCGAAGGAGATCGCGGCACTGATCGATCTCGACCTGGCGCTCGACCGCGACTTCATCGACCTTCGCCCGGCGGAGCGGCAATTGATTGCAATCGCCCGTGCCGTCGCCGCGAGCGCCTCCGTCCTGATCCTCGATGAGCCGACATCGAGCCTTTCGACCACCGAAGCCGAGCGGCTGTTCGCCGTCATCCGGCGGTTGCGCGCAAGCGGCATGGCGGTGCTCTACATATCGCACCGGCTCGGCGATCTCGCCGCGATCGCCGACCGCGCCGTCGTAATGCGCGGCGGCCGCATCGTCGGCGCCTTTGCCAGGCCGATCGACTTCCCGGCGGCGGTGGCCGCAATGATCGGCCGCCCGCTGGAAGCTGCCACCCGTCGCGACAAGGCGTCGACCGCGCCGGTGATCCTGTCGATCAAGGGTGCCAGGCTGGTCGCTGGCGCCGAGCCCTTCGACCTCGATCTCCGCTCGGGCGAGGTCGTCGCCATCATCGGCACGCTTGGTTCCGGCAAGAGCCGGCTGCTGCGCGCGCTGTTTGGCCTCGAAATCCTTGCCGAAGGCAATTTCGAGATCGACGGAAAACCCTGGCTTTCGAACGGGCCAGGACAGTCGATCCAGAAGGGCGTCTTCATGGCCGCCGAGGATCGCTGGCAATCATCGCTGCTGCCTTCGGAAGTTCCCGGCGCCACCATCGCCGGCACCATCGCCCTGCCGCATCTCAGCCGCTGGTTTCCAGGCGGCCTGCTCAGGACCCAGCGCGAGCGAAAGGTTTCCGCCGAGGCGATAGTGCGGCTTGGCATCAAGGCGCGCGGACCGGACGACACGTTGGACGAACTTTCCGGCGGCAACCAGCAGAAGGTCGTGCTCGCCCGCTGGCAGGCGGCACCCTGCCGGCTGCTCTTGCTCGACGAACCGTTCCAAGGCGTCGATGTCGGCGCGCGCGCCGACCTGATCGCCGCCATCCGCGGCAGCCAGAGCGGCTCGGCGACCCTGATCGCGACCAGCGATGCCGAGGAAGCGCTGGAGGTTGCCGACCGCATCCTCGTCATGCGCAACCATTCCCTTCATACGGCCGAAGACGGCCATGGCTCGCTCACCGACCGGATCAACAAGGTCGAGGGAGAGGAGACCGCCGGAGACCCGAGATGACCGAACTGACCACAACGCATGCCGCGCCACGTCCTTCGCTTCTGCGCGATATCCGCCGATACGCGCTCTTCGTGCTGCTTGCCCTGATGGTCATCGGCTTCTGGCATGTGCAGCCCGCCTTCATCCGCTCGGCCAATCTGTTCTCGATCCTGCAGGCGGTTTCGGTGGTCGCCATCCTCGGCGTTGGCGTGTCGATCACCATGGCGGCGGATGGATTCGATCTTTCGGTCGGTAGCGTCGCCGCCTCCTCGGTGATGGCGGCGAGCTATGCCATGGTCGTCTGGCAGATGGACGCCGCCGGGACGATCGCGCTGGTGCTGCTGATGGGCGCCTTGATCGGCCTGGCCAACGGACTGCTGATTGTGCGCGTCGGCGTCCCGGATCTTCTCGCCACGCTCGCGACCATGTTCCTGCTCGCTGGCCTGCAGCTGATCCCGACTGGCGGCCGCTCGATCACCGCCGGCATGGTGCTTCCCGACGGCTCGACGGTGCCCGGCGCCTACGATCCGGCTTTCCTGATTCTCGGGCGCTCGCGGCTCTTCGACCTGGTTCCGATGTCGGTCGTGGTGATGGCGGTCGTCGCGTTCCTTGCCTGGTTCTTGATGGAGCGCACGCGCTGGGGCCGCGTCTTTTACGCCATCGGCGGCAACGAGACGGCCGCGCATCTTTCCGGCGCGCCGACCAAGGCCTACCGCCTCTCGGCCTATGTCATTTCGGGCGCGCTGGCATCGCTCGGCGGGCTCATCGTCGC
>NZ_RZOI01001070.1:0-1464 GCF_004022645.1 Mesorhizobium sp. M4A.F.Ca.ET.020.02.1.1
TTGTGGCCCTTTTCGGCAATGAAGGCGGTCCTGATCTTGCGCCCCTCGGCGGTACGCACCGGGATGTTCTGCAGATTGGGGTCGGAGGACGAGAGACGTCCAGTTGTCGTCGCCGCCAGCGCATAGGAGGTGTGGACGCGCTTCGTGTCGGGGTGGATGAAGCCAGGCAGCGCGTCGGTATAGGTCGATTTCAGTTTGGTGAGCTGGCGCCAGTCAACGATCTTGCGCGGCAGTTCATGGCCTTCGGCGGCAAGGTCCTCCAGGAGCTGCGCCGATGTCGACCATTGGCCGGTCTTGGTCTTGGAGCCGCCCGGCAGGCCCATCTTGCCGAACAAAATGTCGCCGAGCTGTTTCGGCGAGCCGATGTTGATGCGCTCGCCGACGATGCCGTAGATCTCCTCCTCAACGCGGGCGGCACCCTGCGCCAGCTCGCCCGACAGCCGGGAGAGGATCTGTCGGTCGACGGAGATGCCGCGCTGCTCCATCCGCGCCAGCACCGGCACCAGCGGCCGTTCCAGCCGCTCATAGACGGAAACGAGGCCCTTGGCGGCAAGCCTGGGCTTCAGCACCTGCCAGAGCCTCAGCGTGATATCGGCCTGCCCGGCGGCGTAGGCGGTCGCGCGCTCGATATCGACTTGATCGAAGCCGACGGCGCTTTTCCCCGATCCGGCAAGCTCCTTCTTGGAGGCCGGGGCGTGGCCCAGCCATTTTTCCGAGAGGCCGGCCAGGTCGTGGCCGCCGGACGTGCCGGCATCAAGCACATAGGAGATCAGCATCGTGTCGTCGAATGGGCCGATCTCGATGCCGTGGCGGCTCATCACGACGATGTCGTATTTCAGGTCCTGCACGATCTTGAGAACGGACCTGTCCTGCAAGAGAGGCTTCAGCAGCGCCAATGCCTCGCGGACGGGGATCTGGTTCTCCAGCATGCCGCCGCCCAGCAAGTCGCCGGTGCCGCTCTTGTGGACGAGCGGCAGATAGGCGGCGCGGCCGGGCGCGACCGCCATGGACAGGCCGATCAACTCGGCCTGCATCGGGTCGGGCGAGCTGGCCTCGGTGTCGAAGGCGAGGACACCGGCTTCCCGTGCCTCGGCGATCCAGGCCGTCAGCGCCGCCGCATCGCGAATGGCGACATAGGCCGACGTGTCGATCTTGCGCGCCGCCGCCTGTTCCAGGCGAAGCGCCGAGAGCAGGGAAGGGGTGTCGCCCTGCGGCGGCGCGTCTTCTGCCCGGATGGCCGGCGCTGGCTTGTCGGCGTCGTTGCCGGCGGGCGTGGACCGTGCTGCCGGCGGCGCGCCGGCTCCGACATCGGGTCCGTGCGCGGTATCGGCGCGCTCGATGGTGACGGCGGCGGCCTGGACGTCGCCGATCTCGGTTCCGGTCGCTTCGGCGACGCGGCGGGTCAGCGTGGTGAATTCCATGGTTTTGAGGAAGCCGATCAGCTTCGGCCCGTCCGGCGCGTGC
>NZ_RZOI01001071.1:0-1462 GCF_004022645.1 Mesorhizobium sp. M4A.F.Ca.ET.020.02.1.1
CTGCGGAAGGCTTCGGCACGCAGATCGATTCGAAAACGAGCCATGATGTCATCCAGGCGCAAATGTGCCCGGTCCCGGTAAGCTGGAAATTGAGAAAACCGCGTTGGCGCCAATCTGGCGCCGGGAATGCGGAGGTTCAGCATAGTGGCGGCACGCCCATATGCCGGCGGCGACCGGCAGCGGCAGATGCCTCTCCTCGATCGAGTTCTTGTCGCGAAGGCAAGCCTTCGCGAGGCCTCGATCAGGACCTAGGCTTCGCGGCCTCGCATAACGATGTCAAATTGTGGCATTCGGTTCCTCCAGGTGGAGAATCGCGGAGACGCCTTTATAGAGACGCCCCTGCGCATCGCCAAGCCAGGCTGCGACCAAATGCGCATCTGGTCCAAGCAGTGAGACGATTTTGCAACAACGGCGGGTTGTGCCGTTGCCGTGGCTCAGGCTATGCGGCTGCGCTGCGGACGGAGCGCTTACCGCCCGTCCCTGAACCGGTTGGTGATCGGATAGCGGCGGTCGCGGCCGAAGTTCTTCCTAGTGATCTTCACGCCCGGTGCGGCCTGCCGGCGCTTGTATTCGGCGATGTAGAGCAGGTGCTCGACCCGCGCCACTGTCGCCCGGTCATGGCCGCGCGCAACGATCTCGTCAACGCCCATCTCGTGCTCGACCAGGCATTCAAGGATATCGTCCAGCACCGGATAGGGCGGCAGCGAATCCTGGTCGGTCTGGTTCTCGCGCAGCTCCGCCGACGGCGCCTTGTCGATGATGTTCTTCGGGATCACCTCGCCGGAAGGGCCGAGCGCGCCCGGCGGCACGTGGCTGTTGCGCCAGCGCGACAGTGCATAGACCTGCATCTTGTAGAGGTCCTTGATCGGGTTGAAGCCGCCATTCATGTCGCCGTAAAGCGTGGCGTAACCGACCGACATCTCGCTCTTGTTGCCGGTGGTGACGACCATCGAACCGAACTTGTTGGAGATCGCCATCAGGATGGTGCCGCGCGCGCGGCTCTGCAGGTTCTCCTCGGTGATGCCTTCCTTGGTGCCTTCGAACATCTGCGTCAGCGCGTGCAGAAAACCTTCGACCGGCTCGAAGATCGGTACGATGTCGTAGCGGCAGCCAAGCGCGCGGGCGCAGTCCTCGGCGTCCTTCAGCGAATCCTTCGAGGTATAGCGGTAGGGCATCATCACCGCGCGCAGCCGTTCTTCGCCCAGCGCATCGACGGCAAGGGCGGCGCAGATCGCCGAATCGATACCGCCGGACAGGCCGAGCACGACGTTCTTGAAGCCGTTCTTGTTGACGTAGTCGCGCAGGCCAAGCATGCAGGCGCGATAGTCGGCCTCTTCCCGCTCCGGGATCTTCGACATCGGCCCTTCCGCGCAGACCCAGCCGTCATCCGTGCGCTTCCAGGTGGTGACGTCGACCGCGTCCTCGAACTGGCTCATCTGGAAGGCAAGCGTCTTGTCCGCGC
>NZ_RZOI01001072.1:0-1460 GCF_004022645.1 Mesorhizobium sp. M4A.F.Ca.ET.020.02.1.1
TTCTTACCCAGTCCTTCACGCTTGCTGACAAGCCAGTCGCGCAGGAACGGATTTCACGCCTGCAGCGGCAGATACGCGCTTCCGACGAGGCCGGCAGCACGGTCGAGACGGACATCGATTTTGCGCTCAACAGCCTGGTCAATCAGGAAGCAGTGTTCGGCTATCACCATTTCAGCTTGCTTTGCCTGTCGCGCGAGTTGGCTGGGCTCGACAAGGCGGTCTCGGAGCTTGGCGCCTGCCTCACCGACATGAACGTCAACTGGCTGCGCGAGGATCTGAACATGGAGGCGTCCTTCTGGGCGCAACTGCCGGGCAACCATGCATACATCGCACGCTCATGCATGCTGTCCAGCGCCAACTTCTCCGGCTTCTCCTCCATGCACAATTTCGCGACGGGTCAGGCGTCCGGCATCCATTGGGGCCTGCCGATCTCGATCCTCGAGACCACTTCGCAGACTCCCTACTGGTTCAATTTTCACCAGCGTGACGTCGGGCATTTTCTGGTCACGGGCCCGACGGGGTCCGGCAAAACCGTGGCACTTACGTTCCTGCTTGCGCAAGCGTTTCGCATCTCGCCCGAGCCTCGGGCAGTGTTCTTTGACAAGGATGAGGGCGCCTCGATCTTCATTCGCGCCGTCAACGGCAACTATGAGGTCCTGCAGCCGGGCACGCCGACCGGTTTCAATCCGCTGCAACTGGAAAACACCCCCGCGAACCGCGAATTCCTGGTTCGTCTTCTGAAGGCCATGCTGTCGCCCGCGGACGGTCACGGCTTCTCCCAGGAAGAGGAAGACACGCTCGAGCGCGCTATCAGGCGCATTTGCGAGGAGCCGGTCGAGCAGCGGACGCTCGCCAATCTGTCCGGGCTTCTCATGGGGCGCTCACGCTCGGCCGCCAATGATCTCCAGTCGCGGTTGAGGCCATGGTTCGAAGGCGAGAAGGCATGGCTCTTCAACGCGCCGCACGACGCACTCTCCTTTTCCGGCAGGCGCATCTTCGGGTTCGACATGACGCATATCCTCGATAATGAAGAGGTGCGCTCGCCGGCACTAATGTATCTGTTCCACCGCATCGACGAACTGCTCACAGGCGATCCCGTCCTGATCTTCATGGACGAGGCTGGAAGCTGCTGCAGGACCCAGCGTTTTCCAGCTATATCGTCGACAAGATGAAGACGATCCGCAAACTGAACGGGATCGTCGGCTTCGGCACCCAGTCGGCCGCGGACATAGCCCGGGCGCCGCAATCGCACACTTTGATCGAGCAGTCGGCGACGAACCTGCATTTTCCGAACCCGCGCGCGGATGAGGAAAGCTACATCCGCCGCTTCGGTCTGACGGCCAAGGAATTCGCCTTCATCCGCAACACGCCGCCGGAGCGGCGGACCTTCCTCATCAAGCATGGCAACGATTCCGTCATTGCCCGGCTGGACCTTTCGGCGATGCCGGACATCGTCAAGG
>NZ_RZOI01001073.1:0-1454 GCF_004022645.1 Mesorhizobium sp. M4A.F.Ca.ET.020.02.1.1
ACGCCAAGGCCTTCGCACAGGTGCTGGCCAATATTGCCGCAGACGGACCGCGATCCCGGCGCCCATCGAGACGCCGCCGGCAACGAAGCGGTCGAGGCCGGCCTGGTCGGCGGCGGCGAGCACGTCGTCGGCGAACACGTCGAAGGAAAACGGTCGCCGCTCGCCGAGACCGGAGCCGCCATGCCCGCGGCATTCCAGTGTGAGGCGCCGGAAGCCGGCGGGGAAGGTCTGGGCGACCTGCGCCTCGCCGCCGCCCAGCCCGTGCTGGAAGACGACCGCCAGACCTTCGCCGGCGTCGGTGAACCGCAGCGTGGCGCCGTCGCGAGAGAGCGTCGCCATCACACCAGCCCCTTCAGGAAACGAGCGACACCGGGCGCTTCCTCGGCGGAAAGCCCATGCGTCACCAGCGGCCCATCGAAGCCGGCGTGCTTCAGCCGGGTGATGAAGTCAGGAAAGTCGACCACGCCTTGCCCGGCCGTGGCGAAGCGGCCGTCGGCGAAGCGGTCCTTGGCATGCGCCATGGCGACATGGCCGGCCGTGCGTTCGACCGCGTCGGCGACGATGGCACGCGCCTGCACGGCATCCGCCTGCTCGAAGAGGTTCGCCGGATCGAGCACGACGCGCAGCCGCTTCGAACCCATTTCGGCGATCAGGCGCGTCGCGTCGGCGGCGGAGGCAACGATGTTGGCCTGCTCGGGCTCGATGCCGAGGTCGACGCCATGGCGCTCAGCAATCGCAAGCGCCTTCTCCATCTCGCGCGCCATGTCGGCCCAGGCCGAGGGGTCGGCATTGCCGGGATGATGCGCCCACTGGTCGTCGGGGTTGCGCGTTCCGGTGCAGAGCGTCACCAGCGGCGTGGAAAGCCCGGCGGCCGCCTCGATCACCAGCGCCAGCCGGCGCAGGCCGTCGTCGCGCACCGCCCTGTCCGGATGCGCCATGTTGTAGGTGCCTGACAATGCGACAAGAGCCACGCCAGAAGCTTCGGCGGCAGCCTCGATGGTCCGGATTGCCTCGTCGGGAACCGCATCCGGCATCGATGGCAGGCCGGCGCAGGCGAGGTTGAACTGGGTGACCGCGAAGCCCGCATCGCGCACGGCGGCAAGCACGCCGGCCGGCTCGCTACCCGGGAAGGTCTTGGCGAACACCCCGACCTGCATCAGACCGCTCCCGTCACGCTGGCGATCTCGACGCGCTCGCCGCTCTCGACCGAGCGGGCGATCGCCACCATGGCGCGGATCGAAGCGAGCCCGTCCTCGACATTGGCGCCGCGCATCGGCTTGCCGTCGAGCACGGTATCGGCGAGGCCTTCGATCTGGCGCCGGAAGAAGTGGCCGTCGGCGCCGAGCGGCTTGCGCGAGGTCGCGTCCTTCTCGTGGAAGATGTCGACCTCACTCGCCCGGAAATACCAGGGATTGAAGGTCTTCGCGATTACGGAGCCGTTCTCGCCATAGAGC
>NZ_RZOI01001074.1:0-1454 GCF_004022645.1 Mesorhizobium sp. M4A.F.Ca.ET.020.02.1.1
AAGTAGGCGTCGGCATTGGCACGCAGAGCGGCAATCGCCTGCAGGGACACCTCGTTGCTGGTGGTCTTGGCCATTTCAAGGGTCGACTCGAGGGCCTTTTGAGTCGTTTCGGCGCCCGAACTCAATTTGGAAAGGACTTCCTTCGACTGTTCGACGCTCTGTTCGGCGGCAGCGCGGACCTGCTCGACAGCCTTGGACGGGTCGAAGGTGGAGGATTCGACGTTTTCGATGGTTTCGGTCTTGCCGGGGAGCTTGGACATTTTTTCCATCCTTTTCCAGGGGCGGCCTCAAAATCGAGCCGTCCCCTTCGTACGAAACCGCCGCAACGGATTTATGAAACCCGGATGAATTTGCGTAAGTGGGCAGAGCCTGGCGTTGCGCTGGATGCCATCCGTTGCGGAGCGGCACTGCCCAGCCTGACGGAAATTCTAGAACCAGCAGGCGTTGGCCATGGCCGAGCGTGTGGCCGACAGCTCTTGATCAAGAGCACGGCAATCGACCGAGCTGGGCCGCGGATCGGATCCCGGGGCGCCTGGGGCAAGCCACTCGACGGGTGGCCAAAGCGCCTCCCCGGCATCGATCGTTCATGACTGGATTCGACCTGGGCCTCATCCGATTGGAGGACGGCAGGAACCGCAACACAGCCATTTTATCAACTTAGCGGTGATGCATGGGCGGCCTACAATCTTTCCAGCCGGCAAACCTACCCCGTTTGCAGGTCAGACCCCGGCGGTCGAACCCCGAGCCCATGCGCCTTCCGGCCGCTGGGTTTTTCGGCCGCCGGGGCCTTAGGCCTCGCCGGCGCGTTTCCAGAAAATATGTCCCTCCTCGGGGAGATATCCCCTACGCGATCACGCCATACGCCGCGAATAGAACTCTGCTAGCTTGGATTGCGTGGCGGACCCCGGTTCGCCTGGCCGGCGCCATATGCCCCAACGCCCCCCGCCCAATGTGGCGTCGGCCATCTTCCATCCCTTGCGCCCCCTTAGCTGTCAAGGAATGGTGTAAGACGGTTCTGGTCGCCTTCGACCATCCCGTCCCCTCACGCTGCGATCTGCACCTCGCGCGCGGCCGCGATCATCACACTCGCGAGCAGGCCGTAGGCTGCTTCCCAGGCTTCACGCACCGGCGGCGTGAAGGCCTCGCCGAGGCCGGCGGCGAGCGTCTCGATCAGGGCCTGGCCGACGATCGGGTAGTGGTGCTCCTCGACGCCGTAGCCGACGTGGCGCTTGGCGAGGTCGCGCACGGTGGGCAGGATGGTCTCGGCGCGGTCCAGCCCATGCACGACGAAGCCGAGGGCCGCCATCAGCTTGGCGCCCTGCTGGGTCATATCCCTTTCCGGGAACAGCGCCCGAAGATCGCCGTCGATGGCGAACAGGCGTTCATAAAATATGGCGGCGGCGGCCGCGCGGATCGGCACGACCTCGCGAAAGCTGTCCTGAACGAGTCTGATC
>NZ_RZOI01001075.1:0-1453 GCF_004022645.1 Mesorhizobium sp. M4A.F.Ca.ET.020.02.1.1
AGACAGCGGCGACCAATGCGATCGACTGGCTGACGGACTTCGGCTTCGGCGCATCGGTCGAGGACTACCGCGCGCTCGACATTCCGGTTCTTCTCGTCAGAGGCGAGTTCGCCAATCCGGCGATGGTCGCGATGACCGATCTGCTGGAACAGGCCCTGCCGGATGCGCGTGGCGCGATCGTCGACGGCGCCGGCCACTTCCTCATTGCGACCCATGCGCAAAAATGCGCCGCGCTGCTGACGCGATTCCTGACGGTTGCGGACGCGGCGCTGCCGGAACCTACGATGGTGGCCTAGCGGCCGAATGCCTCGGCGCCGAAACAGGCCCAGGCCGCAAGAGGGAAGCTCGCCGGATGGAAGAGAGCACGGCCAGGATCTGTCATTCGGGCAGGCCTGCCAGCCGCAGCGCTTCGACATATCTGGCGAAATAGTCCGGCTTGATCAGCCCCACCCTGTGTTTGAGGTTGGAAAGCGTCAGTTCGGGATCGAGCCGCAGCGAGCCCGCGATATGCTTGCTCGCGGCATCCAACCTGCCCGCCATTGCATTGCTGGCGGCGGCGACGCGCAGGCCGGTGAGATAATATGGCTGCGCGCGGGAGGCCGCCTCGGCGATTGGCCAGGCGGCGTCGTAGCGGCCGGCCGTGAAATGGGCGAATGCGGTGAAGCACTGCATAAAGAAGGTCAGTGGATCGAGCGGGCTTAGCCGTCTTGCCCGCGACAGGTGCTCGATGGCGATGTCCGGATCGTCGTGGCAGGCCTTGAGGCAACCGCTGGCGCTCCAGGCGGCCGCGCAGTTCGGGTTCAGCACGAGCGCGCGGTCGGCCAGTGCCGAGCCGGCCTCGTAGTCACCGATGACATAGCCCAGCGCCAGGCCGCTGAAGGCCAGCGCCACCGCGTCATCCTGGCCGGCAATGGCGACGTTGCCGGCCAGCCGGGAGACCTCGGCGGTCTCCTTCTGCGGGTCAGTCATCCAGCCATTCGCCATCCGCCAGAAATAGCACCAGGCGGCAGCGCCCTCAGCGGCCGCAAAATCGGGGTCGAGCTCGATGGCCTTGTAGAACTGCGGCAGCGCCGCCTCCAGCCCCTCCCTCGTCCAGCGGTAAAGGCTCGCCATGCCGCGCAGATAGTGATCGTAAGCGTCGAGACTTTCGGTGGGTTTGCGCTTGGCACGCGCCATCTCGGCCTGTTCGAGCCTGGGCGAGATCGCACCGATGACACTGGAGGCGACGAGGTCTTGCAGTTCGAACACCTCCGAGACACCGCCTTCGAAGCGGTCGGCCCAGAGATTCACCCCCGACGCCGCCTCGATGAGTTGGCCGGCCACGCGCAGCCGACTGCCGGCCTTGCGGACGCTGCCCTCCAGCACGTAGCGCACACCGAGTTCCCGCGCTACGCGCGTGACGTCGACCGCGTGACCCTTGTAGGCGAAGGCGGAATTCCGCGCGATCACGAAC
>NZ_RZOI01001076.1:0-1437 GCF_004022645.1 Mesorhizobium sp. M4A.F.Ca.ET.020.02.1.1
GGCTCTGGCCGAGGGCTTCCTCGAGCCGCTGCACCTGCATTGTCACGGCCGACTGCGTGCGTCCGACCTGTACCGCCACCGCACTGAGGGTTCCCGAATGCGCCGCGCGCACGAATGTCGCCAGCAGCTTGAGATCGAGCATATCAAATCCATTGATATCAGAATCCGACAACTATCAATTTTACTGCATCCGCGCCAGCCGCTAAATTGTTGGCGCAACGCTTGCTGGAGTTGAGATATGTCGAAGAACTTGGAGCCTGGGTTTTGGGATTCGGCGCGCAAGCACCTGATCCGCTATGGCGGCAGCTTCGAGCCCGCCATCATCGAGCGCGCCGCTGGCTCCTTCGTCTACGATGCCGACGACAGGCCCATCCTCGACTTCACCTCCGGGCAGATGAGCGCCCTGCTCGGGCATGCTCACCCGAGGATCGTCTCGACGGTCAGCCGCCAGGTGGAAAGGGCCGCGCATCTTTTCAGCGGCATGCTGTCCCGCCCGGTGGTGGAGCTTGCGGAGCGCCTCGCGGCGCTGGCGCCCGGGCTCGACAGGGTGATGCTGCTTTCGACGGGCGCCGAGTCCAATGAAGCCGCGATCCGGATGGCAAAGCTGGTGACCGGCAAGCACGAAATTGTTGCCTTCTCGAAGAGTTGGCACGGCATGACGGGGGCTGCGGCGTCAGCGACCTACAGCGCCGGCCGCAAGGGCTACGGCCCAGCCACGGTCGGATCGCTGGCCATCCCTGCCCCCAACAGTTTTCGGCCGCGCTTCAGGCACGCCGACGGCTCGCTGGACTGGCTGACCGAACTCGGCGATGCCTTCGACCTCGTCGACAGCCAGTCGACGGGAAGCCTGGCGGCCTTTGTCGCCGAGCCGATCCTATCGAGCGGCGGCATACTGGAACTGCCGCAAGGATATCTGGCGGCACTCCAGCAGAAATGCCGCGAGCGCGGAATGCTGCTGATCCTCGATGAAGCGCAGACCGGCATCGGCCGCACGGGAGACATGTTCGCTTTCCAAAGGGATGGCGCCACCCCCGACATCCTTACGCTCTCCAAGACCATCGGCGCCGGGCTTCCCCTATCGGCGGTGATGACGACGGCTGAAATCGAGGAAGCAGCGCACGACAAGGGCTTCCTGTTCTACACCACGCATGTCTCCGACCCGCTGCCGGCGGCTGTCGGCGTTGCGGTGCTCGATGTGGTGGAAGAGGAAAAGCTCGTCGACCGGGCACAGCGCCTGGGAGCGAAACTGTTCGACGGACTGTCGCGGCTTAAGCAGCGTTATGAATGCGTCGGCGACGTTCGTGGGCGCGGCCTGCTGCTCGGCGTCGAGATCGTCAAGGACGGCAAGGAGCCGGACCACCAGCTCGGCGCCGCGATTGCGGCCGAAGCGTTCCGGCGCGGGCTGAGCATGAATATCGTCAAGCTTCCCGGGATGGG
>NZ_RZOI01001077.1:0-1432 GCF_004022645.1 Mesorhizobium sp. M4A.F.Ca.ET.020.02.1.1
CGCCAGGCAGTCAAAGTCTTGCGCTCGGTCTCGGCACGTTACGGCCTCGCCATCGAGCTGAAGGAGGCGCTCATAGGCGGATGCGCGTATGAAGCCGAAGGCCATCCCCTGCCCCCGGAGACGCTCGCCCTCGCGCGAGAAGCCGACGCGATTTTGTTCGGTGCGGAGGGCGGGTTTCAATACGAGACGCTTCCGCGCGGGCTTCGGCCTGGCGATGCGCTGCTGACATTGCGCCGCGAACTCGACCTGTTCGCCAACTACCGGCCGGTGGTCGCGTGGAGCGAGCTCGCCGACACGACAATCTTCAAACCCGAGATCGTCGAAGGTGTCGATTTCGTGATCCTGCGCGAGCTCACCAGCGATCTCTATTTTGGAGAGCCACGCGGGATCGAGAGGACCGCCGACGGCACCCGACGCGGCATCAATACCATGAGCTACACCGAGGCCGAGATACGAAGGATCGCCCATGCCGGCTTCCGCGCGGCTCGGTCTCGCCGCGGGAAACTCTGTTCAGTCGACAAGGCCAATGTGCTCGAGACGATGGAATTGTGGCGTGAGATCGTCAACGAGGTGGGCACCGATTATCCGGACGTCGAGCTGAGCCACCTTTACATCGACGCCGCTGCGATGGCGCTCTTGCGCACCCCGAAGGCCTTTGACGTTATCGTCACAGCCAATCTCTTCGGCGATATCCTGTCCGACGAAGCATCGATGCTGGTCGGATCCATCGGAATGCTGCCTTCAGCATCGCTGAACGCCGACAACAAGGGCCTGTTCGAGCCGGTACACGGCTGCGCGCCGGATATCGCCGGCAAGGACATCGCCAATCCACTTGCCGCGGTACTCTCCGTGGCGATGATGCTCCGCCTGAGCCTTGGCCGCGAGGATGCAGCTTCCGCTATAGAGAGCGCGGTGAGGAAAGTCATTGCCGAGGGCCATGGCACCCGCGACATTGCCAAGCCAGGCAAAGAGCCGATCGGCACTGAGGAGATGGGAGACAAAATTGTCCAGGCGCTTGCCGCTTAGAACGGCGGCCGAGACGGATTCAGACTACGCGCTTAAAGCTCTTTTTGTTGGGCCGGGGCAATTCCGGGAATGATAGGATCCGGACCGGAGTTGCCCTGCCAACGCTATGGAAGCCGCGCGGAATAGCGAGGGCAAACACCGGTCTTCGCAGCCCTTGCAGCCAAACCTGCGCCCCGGAGCAATATTGCTTCCGCCACTACTTTGAACGGCCGGTTTCGCGCTTCCATGCCTCGAATTCCACCCGGCTCTCCGGCGTCCCCGGGAAGAGTCCGAAAATTGAGCGTCCCTCCGCAACCTTTGCAGCCGCGAACTCCTCATAGCTCGTCATCTCGAAGGCCTCGGCGGCGGCATCCTCGACGATCTCCTTCGGGATTACCACGACACCCTCGCTGTCCCCAACGACGAT
>NZ_RZOI01001078.1:0-1422 GCF_004022645.1 Mesorhizobium sp. M4A.F.Ca.ET.020.02.1.1
AGCTTGAATTGCCCCCACTGTTGCCATTGCCGCCGCCGCCGTTCCCGTTGCCGCCGCCGCCATTGCCGCCATTGCCATTCCCGCCGTCGGCATAAGCCAAGGCGGGAACGATCGTGGCGGCGCCGTAGAGCTTGACGTGGCAAGGCGCGATCGTCAGCGCCAGCGCCGTCGAGATCAACAGGGCAAGTCGGCTCAGCCGGTTCAAGGACAGTTTTGGCACCCTTCTCTCCCCGCCGGTCTTCTGCGCGGTCTGACAGACCGCGGCCGGCACGATTGAGAAGCAAAGAATCCATGCAAGCGCACGCGCACGAAAGCGGCCCACGACCCATGCCTTGCCGGTTCAGACCTTTTTTGCCGCCTATGCCGGACCTATGTCGCACGGTCGGCGCAATGCCGCCAGGCGCGACAGCGGCAACCGCAAACCGGGGCCGGTTGACGGCGCGTTAACCAAGTCTCTTGGAAAGCGGGGCGCAATTCTCTAGAACTATAGCGCGTGAAAAACACAGGACCGCGCCAACGAACCGCGATGCGCCAAGGGTCGCCCGGCAGAAATGCAAGGCGGACCCCAAAAAAATACCCCCGCCAGTAGGCGGGGGCAAGGTGAGCACGGAAGTCCTGTCAACCGATGATCAAGAACCGAAGAGACGAAGCAAAAGGTGGCAACCTGATTTTGCAGCGCTGACCTTCGGTCCCGAAAAGATCACTCCAGATAGAACCTCGCTCTCACAAACCATTCAAAAACTATTCAGTCGCGCCACATCGGCCGCGGTTGCCGCTCTTTCGACGATGGTGCGCCCAAGCGCGTCCTCCATCCTGAAGCGGCCGTTTTCGATTTCTTCCTTCATACCGTTAGGGTGCGTGACCCTGATGTTCTTGCCGTCGATTTCGACCTTGTCGCCGGTTACGGCGTTTACATGATCGACAGAAGCATCGCCGGCCTTGCCTTTACTGTTTCCCTTGCCGTTGCCGCCGGCGTTGCTGTTGCCGCTGTTTCCGTTCCCGCTATTGCCGCCGCTGTTTCCGTTCCCGCCGCCGCTATTACCGCCGCCGTTTCCGTTCCCGCCACCATTGCCGCCGCCGTTTCCGTTCCCGCCGCCGCCCTTGCCGGCATAGGCCTTGTTGGTGGCGACACCATCGACCGAGAGGTGAAAGGGTGCAAAAATCAGCGCCAGCGCGGCGAAAACGCGCAAGACAAGCCAGCCCAGTTGGCCCATGCGCGGTACGCGCATCCCACTCTCCCCTTGCCGGTCAACCGGCGCGACAGCTAGCCGAAAACCCCAACGGCATTGTCGATGAGAAAGCATTCACAAATCGCGGGGCTTCGCGAAAGTGGCCCACGACCCTTGTCTTGCCTCTTCGGACTTTTTGCTTGTCTGATATCAGACTTAGGTCTTAGTTCAACCTCAAGATGTAGTCCTTGCA
>NZ_RZOI01001079.1:0-1421 GCF_004022645.1 Mesorhizobium sp. M4A.F.Ca.ET.020.02.1.1
GTCTCGGGCCTGACACGGTGCTGGCGCGCAATCCGGCGCTGATCTACGGCCGCCTGACCGGCTTCGGCCAGGGCGGGCCGCTTTCGGACCGCGCCGGCCACGACATCACCTATCTCGGCTATTCCGGCCTGCTGCACGCCATCGGCAGGCAGGGAAGCCCGCCGGTCCCGCCGCTCAACCTCGTCGCCGACTATGGCGGTGGCGCCATGATGTTGGTTGCTGGCGTGCTCGCTGCTTTGTTCCAGCGCTCGCGTTCCGGCAAGGGCCAGGTGATCGATGCCGCCATGGTTGAAGGCGCTTCCATGCTGGCAACGCCGATACACGCCTTCATGGCGGCCGGCCTCTGGAGCGACGCACGCGGCGAGAACCTGCTCGATTCCGGCGCGCCCTTCTACGATACTTACGAGACGGCGGACGCGCGCCATGTCGCGGTCGGCTGCCTCGAGCCCCGCTTCTTCGCCGAATTCGCCAGGCTGCTCCCGCTCGACCCGCGCTTCGCGCATGGTCAATACGACAGGACGACATGGCCGGCCATGCGCGCCGAAATCGCCGCGCGGATGAAACAAAAGACCCGCAACGACTGGGAAGCGCTTTTCGCCGCAAGCGATGCCTGCGTCGCCCCGGTGTTGTCCTTGCTGGAGGCAAGGGATCATCCGCACAGTCGCGCCCGCGGCGCCTTTGTGCAATCAGGCAATCTCGATCGCCCTGCCCCGGCGCCGCGCTTCTCGCAAACGCCGTCAGCGCTGGCCACCGCGCCGACCGATCGTGATCTTAAGCCGGAGATGGTTCTGGCGCGCTACGGCATGGCTGAAAGCGAGATTGCCGCCCTTGTCAAATCCGGTGTGATCGGATGATAAGCGGAGCAGAAAGATCAGCTTAACGGGGAGCGCTTTTGGTCGATCGGAAAAAAGACGTCATCCGCGAGACCGACGCCGCAGCGGTCAGGCTGGCTAAGACGCTGATCCGCGGCGCCCGTTTCGGCGCCCTGGCTGTGATCGACCCTGAGACCGGAGCGCCGCTGGCGAGCCGGGTCGGCGTCGCCACCGACAGCGACGGCGCCCCGCTGATCCTGGTCTCGATGCTGTCGGCGCACACCGGCGCGCTGCTTGCCGACCCGCGTTGCTCGTTGCTCGTCGGCGAGCCCGGCAAGGGCGATCCGCTGGCGCACCCACGGACAACCCTTGTCTGTCGCGCAAGGCGGCTGGAGCGCGGTTCGGCCGAACATATGCGCGCCGAGCGGCGCTACCTCAACCGCAACCCCAAGGCGAAGCTTTACGTCGGACTCGGCGACTTCTCTATTTTCCGCCTCGAACCGGAACGCGCCAGCCTCAATGGCGGTTTCGGCAAGGCCTACCTGCTCGACCGCGCCGACCTCGTCATCGCCGGACCTATCGTCGAGGAACTGGCCGAAGGCGAGCAAT
>NZ_RZOI01000107.1:0-11918 GCF_004022645.1 Mesorhizobium sp. M4A.F.Ca.ET.020.02.1.1
GCCCGGGGCCGAAAGCGACCGCGCCATCTCCGCCTTTCTCGGTTTCGCGGCTTCGATCCGGCCATTCCGCCAGGACGATGCCGCGCCGGATTATGCCGGCCCGCTGACCGCGGAACGCTACGTCAAGACGCCGATCCATCTTTTGACCACCGCCTCGCTCGCACGGCTCAAGACGCTGCATCCGGAAGGGGCGGCCGACCCGCGCCGCTTCCGTCCCAACATCGTCATCGACATGGCCGCGGTCGAAGGTTCGTTTCCCGAAGCCGAATGGGTCGGCCGCAAGCTCGCTATCGGCGACCTGCTGCTCACCGTCTCGGAGCCGTGCCGCCGCTGCGGCTTCACCATCATCGCCCAGGACGGCTTCGACGCCGATCCCGGCATCCTGCGCAACCTGGTGCGCCACAACGCCCACAATCTCGGCGTCTACTGCACCGTCGACCGGCCGGCGCGGATCGAGGTCGGCGCGACGATGCGCTTCGTCTAGCAATACACCAACGCCTTTTTCGCCTGCCCCTTGTCTTTCGCTGCAACGCACCCCATCATGAGGGTGTGTTCAACAGATCGAAAGGAGGTGATCCGATGTCGAGTGATTTCGTTTTCCAGAACGTGGCCTCAGCGGATTGCACTTTCGGGAAGCAGTCTTCCCGTTAAGGCGCGAGAAGCGCGGCAGGTGATGCGATGGCATCACCGCCAGAGACCGCGTCATGGACGGAAACACGGAAGGCCGCCGGCTTCGTGAAGAAGCGGCGGCCTTTTCCGTTTGGCGGGCTGCGCACGCGCTCGCCGCAACGTCTCAGCGGTTGATCGTGAGCTTCTCGATGTTCTCGGTGATCTTGCCGAACGCGTCGGACAGTTCCGGACCGTTGGCCGCCTCGTAATAGTGCTTGAGCGACGATGTATCGGCCGTGGCGCAATCCTTGAGCAGGGTCTTTGCCTGGTCACGCTCCGTCGCCGTCATCGACGGATCGTTGAGATCGAAGCCGATGGTGAAGATCTCGATGCCGTCGCGCTTCATGTTGGCGCAGATGCTTTCGGCGTTGCCGCGCGACATCTGGCCTTGGTCCTGTGATTTGGGCGCGCCGCGCGCTCCGGCAAAGGCAGTGTTGAACTGGCCGTCGGTCATCAGGATGGCGATCTTGGCCACCTTTCTGGTGTCGAAATTGGCGGGGCCGGCGCCGAGGCCGGCGTCCGCGATCGCCGAGCGCCAGGCCGGCGAGAGCATGTAGTAACCCCACTGCGCGGCGATCCCGCCGGCCGTGACGCCCGCGGCGCTGAAATGGTCGATGGCGGTGAGCAGCTTGCCTTCATCGGCGGTCAATGGAACGAGGGCGGCCGAGGGACACACTTTCATGCGGTAGTCGCGGTTGACCTTGGCCTGATATATCCTGCCCTTGTTGTCGAGGCGCAGCGTGTAGGGCCCGTCGGACGAATAGTCGGCATAGCCGTCCTTGTCCTTGCGCTCGGTCGCGCATTTGTCGGGCGCCGAAGTCGCCGACGCCGATACGGGCGCGTCGATCGGCGGCGGGACCTTCGGGCCAGTCGCCGTCTCGACGAACAGGGTGCCGGCCAGGCCGCCTGTATTGACGGCCTCGGCATAGGGGACGATCGACACCCGCACGCGCGGATTGCCGGGGTCGCGGTTCTGGCCGAGCAGATCCTTGACCGCGTCCGAGGCGGCAGCCTGCAGGTCGCCGATCTTGTTGGTCTTGGCGCGCTTGTCGGGGGCCATCGACCCGGTGACGTCGAGCATCATCGCCACCTCGATTGTCTTGTCGGAATAGAGCGCGGTGGTGGAGACGGCAATGCGCGTGGTGTCGCCCATGCTGAACAGCGGGAAGTAGAAGGCGACATCGACATGCGCGTCCGCCCGGACGGTCTTTGCGGCCTTGTCTACCGTCAATTTGTCGAGGACGACCTGGCCGGCTTGCAGGATGCCGGCCGCGCTGTTGGCGTCGAGAAAAGCCTGCACCGACTTGCTCGCGTCGGCCTCCTTGATGACGTCGGTGGTCAGGTCCCGCGCCGTCGAGGTGACGGCTGCGTCGACCACGCCCTGCAGGCTGGATTGGGCATTGTAGATCTGGGTGATGTTGACGCCGAAGCCGACACCGAGCGCCAGCACCGAGGCGGCGGCGCCGAACAGGATGGCGAAGTTTCCGCCGCGATCCCTGGCAAAGCCGCCTGCCCCGTGAACAAGACCCGCAAAACGCCGCATCTTCCGCCTCCATTCGCCATCGGCCTCGAAGCCGACTGACGGATGCGGTGCAGGATTCCGGCCGGGTTGGGGCACCCTGCCGGATGAATCCGGCGCTTTCTAGTCAAGTCCTTGTTTTTGCTTGAATTCCGAGCAAGTCAGGGTGAACGGCCGGTAAACAAAAGGCCGTGGCAGCCGCGGAGTTTAGGAAGTGCTTACCATGCTCCGTCTTCGCGCGACCGAGCCGCCAACCGCGATCCCAGTCCGGCACAGGCGCGCTGTGCCGAAGCGGATCATGATCCGGCTCTGTGTCTTGCGGGAATCCGGCCGCGGCAGGGCCTATGCCAGCATCTGCGCGCTGACCGTCCTGTCGACGTTGTGATGGGGCGGGCTGAACAGATTGCGCTCCTGCTCATAGGTCCAGACCTTGAACAGCTTGAGCTGATGCTGGCCGAAGCTGTGCAGCAGTGGCACGTCGGTAGCGTCGCGGCCGCGCGCGATGACAACGCGGCCGATCCTGGGAATATTGTGGCGGGGATCGAACGTGTACCATTTGCCGTCGAGGAAGACTTCGAGCCAGGCCGAGAAGTCCATCGGCGCCGGATCGACGGGAACGCCGATGTCGCCGAGATACCCGTTCACATATCGAGCGGGCATGTTCATGGCGCGGCACAGCGCGATCGCCAGATGCGCGAAGTCGCGGCAGACGCCGACGCGCTCCTCATGCGCCTGCGCCGCCGTGCGGGTGGCGCGCGCATAGCCGTAGCCGAAGGACAGCCGACTGTGGACGTAATCGACGATCGCCTGCGCCCGCGCCCAGCCCGGCGGCAAGTTGCCGAACCGCTGCCAGGCGAGATCGCTGAGATGGTCTGTTTCGCAATAGCGGCTGCCAAGCAGGTAGACGAGCACGTCATCGGGGAGCTCCGCCACCGGCGTTTCCCTGGCGAGCGTGTTGACCTCGTCCGGCTCACCGCTGTCCTCGATGACCGCGTCATAGAGGATGCGAAAGCCGCCGGCAGGCGCGGTGAAGCGGCGGCAGCTGTTGCCGTGGCGGTCGTGGTAGACCCTGGTCGGCACGGAAGGCGAGGTGAGCACGCGCGTCTGCCGCTTGATGTCGGCCTGACGATCCCTGTGGATGTCGAGCAGCGAGATGATCGGCGTCGATCCGGCGCATTCAATGGCGATTTCGTAGCCGAGCCGGATCAGCATCGCGATACCCCCTGCGGTCATTCTGGAAGACAGTCTTTTCAACGCGGCAGGCCTGCCATGGTTCCCCTTGGAACACTTTCAGGAACAGTGCGTAGTGGTCTTCCGTACGGAATTGCGCAAAACAGATATTGGAGCGGTTTGCACCGCTCCGGCATGTCAAAAGGCGGCCTTGCGCCTTTCCACGGCCCGGCCATGCGGCTACGATCGATCGTAGCTTAGTCCCTCCCGAATACGACCTCCAGGATTTTAGATGTTTGCAGGCAGAAAATTCGCGGCCTTCCTGTTCGATATGGACGGCACGGTGATCAATTCCATTGCCGCGGCCGAAAGGGTGTGGACTGACTGGGCTCAGCGCCAGGGCCTCGACGTCGCGACCTTCCTGCCGACGATTCATGGCAAGCGGGCTGTCGAGACCATCGCCGCGCTGATGCTTCCGGGCATCGATCCGGTGCTTGAGGCCGACGCGCTGCTGAAGGCTGAAGCGGGTGATCTCGAAGGCATCGTGCCGATCGCCGGCGCGGTGGCGTTTCTCAAGTCGCTGCCGCCGGAGCGCTGGGCGATCGCCACCTCGGCACCGCACGAACTGGCGCTGCTGCGCATGAAGGCGGCCGGCATTCCTGTTCCCGCCGTGATCGTCGCGGCCGAGGACGTCACCCGCGGCAAGCCGGCGCCCGATTGCTTCCAGCTCGCAGCCAGGCGTCTCGGCGTCGACGCACGCGACTGCCTGGTCTTCGAGGACGCTCCGGCCGGCATCGCGGCGGCGGAAGCGTCCGGCGCTTCCCTGATGGTGATCAGCGCCACGCACACGCATCCGATCGCGACGCTGCACGCATCGATCGCCTCTTACGACGAGCTTGGCATTACCGTCGATGATCGGGGTGGGATTGAGTTGGCACCGTCTCGGGCCGCGGCCTAGAGGGCGTCGAGATTCAGGTCAGGCCGAGTCGAGAAGGGTGGTTTCCGAGAACCGGAGGGGAGCGTACTTGAGGTACGTGAGCACCGGAAGCGCAGGAAACCAGCGTTCGCAGGCCGGCCTCACCTGAATATCGGCGCACCCGCTAAAAGTCGCTGGTAAGACCTTTCACCTCCCAGTCGCCGTAGCGGCCGGGTTCCTTGCCGCCGCGGCCGCCGATTTCCTTGGGCAGCGCGGCTTCCTTTTCGCGATATTTCCGGCGCCTCGCCTCAGCCTCGGCCAGCGCGCGGCTGGCCGCCGGCGTCGGGGTTTTTTGCGGCGCGTCGCTCGCCGGCGCGGCATCGGCTTTGCTGGTCTGGTCGGTCATGCGATAGTCCCGGCGCATTGAAACAGGGGCAGGTGTCTCCCATCATATAGCCATGAACTCGCAAGGATCGACCCCTTTCGCCACCACGGACGGATCTAGACGATGAACACCCTTCGCACAGCAATGCTTCTTGCCGCGATGACGGCGCTGTTCATGGGCGTCGGCTTCCTGATCGGCGGCTCCGGCGGCATGGTGATCGCGCTGCTGATCGCCGCCGGCATGAATCTGTTCAGCTACTGGAACGCCGACAAGATGGTGCTGTCGATGAATCGCGCCGTCGAGGTCGATGCGAAGAACGCACCTGAGTTCTACGCCATCGTCCAGGCGTTGGCCAAGCAGGCCGGCCTGCCGATGCCGAAGACCTATCTGATCGACAATCCGCAGCCCAACGCGTTCGCCACCGGCCGCAATCCCGAGAATGCCGCAGTGGCCGCCTCCACCGGGCTGCTGGAACAGCTCTCGCATGAGGAAGTGGCGGCGGTGATGGCGCACGAACTCGCCCACATCCAGCACCGCGACACGCTGACCATGACCATCGTCGCGACGCTGGCCGGTGCCATCTCGATGCTCGGCAACTTCGCTTTCTTCTTCGGCGGCAACCGCGACAACAACAACCCGTTCGGCTTCGTCGGCGTGCTGGTGGCGATGCTGGTCGCGCCCTTCGCCGCGATGATCGTGCAGATGGCGGTGAGCCGTACCCGCGAATACGAGGCCGATCGGCGCGGCGCCGAAATCTGCGGAAATCCGCTCTGGCTGGCATCTGCCCTTGACAAGATCGCCCGCGGCGCCGAACGCATCCGCAACCCGGATGCCGAACGCAATCCGGCGACGGCGCACCTCTTCATCATCAATCCCCTGCACGGCGAGCGCATGGACAGTCTGTTCTCCACCCATCCCAACACCGACAACCGCATCGCCGCCCTGCAGGAGATGGCGCGCGAGATGGGCGGCCGCGCAGCGCAGGCGCCACGCCAGGCGCCGACATCCGATCCGGCTGACGACGAGCGGACGCCAGGTCCATGGGACCAGGCCGCGCGGCCACAGCAGCCGGCGCAACCCGCCAGGCCTAGGCCCAATCCTTGGGGCCGCAACCCGACCGGGCCCAAGGGTCCGTGGTCGTGAGCGGCGCCAAACGCCGGCAGCGCACCCCAGGCGATCGTGACGACAGGACCGAGGCGGTCGCTGGCCTCGCCGCGCGCAAAGCGGCGGCGCGCTTGCTTGCCGCGGTCATCGACGCGCGCACGCCGCTCGACGGTCTGACCGACCACGACAACGGCCACCCGCAATACCGGGCGCTCGACATGCGCGACCGGGCGCTGGTGCGCGCCATACTGGTCACCGCGCTGCGCCACCGCATGACGATCGCCGGACTTCTTTCCCGCCGGCTGGAAAAGCCGCTGCCGCAGAACGCCACCGCGCTGTCGCACATTTTGCATGTGGCGGCGGCGCAGATCCTGTTCCTCGACATTCCCGACAGCGCCGCCGTCGACCTTGCCGTCACCCACGCCAAGTCCGATCCGCGCACGCTGCGCTTTTCCGGCCTCATCAACGGCGTGCTGCGCACGCTGGCGCGGGCCAAGGACGCCGAACTCGCCCCCGCGCTGATCGCCACCGAGGAAGCGCCGGCATGGTTTTCCGGCCGGCTGAGGGCGGCCTACGGCGTGGACAAAGCGAAAGAAATCCTTGCCGCCCATCGCCACGAGGCGCCGGTCGATTTTTCGGTCAAGTCCGATCCGGCGCTCTGGACCGAGCGGCTCGGCGGCATCGTCCTGCCGACCGGCACGATACGGGTGGAAAGGCTCAGTGCCTCCGTACCCGAACTTCCCGGCTTCGCCGAGGGGGCGTGGTGGGTACAGGACGCCGCCGCCGCCCTGCCGGCCCGCCTGTTCGGCGACATCAAGGGTCTGCGCGTCGCCGACCTCTGCGCCGCCCCCGGCGGCAAGACGGCGCAGCTCATCCTTGCCGGCGCGCGCGTCACCGCCGTCGACACCTCGAAGAACCGGCTGACGCGGCTGGCGCAAAATCTCGAGCGCCTCGGCCTGACCGCTGAGCTCGTGCAGACGGACCTGCTCGACTACCGGCCGGCTGAGCTGTTCGATGCCGTTCTTCTCGACGCGCCCTGCTCCTCGACCGGCACGGTGCGGCGGCATCCCGACGTGCCGTGGACCAAGACGATGGCCGATGTCGAAAAGCTCGCCGCGCTGCAGCGCAAGCTGCTCGCCCGTGCCGTCGGCCTGACCAGGCCCGGCGGGCGCATCGTCTTTTCCAACTGCTCGCTCGACCCGCTCGAAGGCGAGGAGCTTTACCGCGCCTTCCTCGCCGAGACAGCCGATGTCGTCGACGATCCGGTCCGCCGCGGCGAGATCGCCGGCATCGATCCGTTCCTGACGGCCGAGGGCACGTTGCGCACCACGCCGGCCGATCTGCCGCACGAATCGCCCGGACTGTCCGGCCTCGATGGCTTCTTCGCCGCCCGCATGCGCCGCGCCGGTTAACGCATCTCGCCAAAGCGCGCATCGCCTGAATCCGTTTCGACACGACGCGCTTTGGCGCTTGTTTTCGTAAAACTTGCCGACTTTTTTAGGGAGGATCGCGTCCCGATTGGGTTCACTCGGTCACCCGCGCGAAATCCGCCTTCGCATAAGTTCTTGAATCATATAAGCTTGTGCCTGGGTCGGGACGATCAGGAGGGGTTTTGGCAATCGCTGCCGGCAGCACGACGCGGCTATGGACGCTTGTTGCGAAGGAGTTCTGGCGTAAGACCCGCCGGCGTTTGCGCGCCGGCCCGGTCTATCGCTGGCGCTATTCCGGCCGCACGCCCGAACGCGTCCTGATCGCCCCGCCGGATCTCAGACTCGCAGACCCGCAGATCGCGCTCGAAATCTACTATGGCCGCTATCCGCTGTCGGGACATCTGGTCGAGACCGGCGGCAAATCGCCCTTCCAGATCGACGTGCCCAATCGCGGTTGGCAAAAGACGCTGCACGGCTTTCGCTGGCTGCGCCATATGCGTGCCGCCGGCACCGAGCTTGCCGCCGCCAATGCCCGCGCGCTGGTTTCCGACTGGATCGCCATCCATGGCAACCAGATTTCCGGCATCGCCTGGGAGCCCGGCACCACCGCCAAGCGCGTGATCGCCTGGCTGCAGCATTCCTCCGTCGTGCTCCAGGGGGCCGAATTTCCTTTCTACCGTGCCTTTCTCAAATCGCTTGCCGTGCAGATCCGTTATCTCCGCTCGATGGCGCGAGCGATGCCCGACGGCAAGGACAGGTTGCGCGCCCGTATCGCGCTCGCCTTCGCCGCTCTGTCGCTGCCAGCACCGGCATCGGCATTGCGCGGTGCCACCCGCAATCTCGCCGAGGAGCTTGACCGCCAGATCCTTCCCGACGGCGGCCACATCTCGCGCAACCCGATGACGGTTCTGGAGCTGCTCGCTGACCTGCTGCCGCTGCGCCAGACCTATGCCAACCAGGCCGAGACGCCGCCTACGGCTTTGATGGGCGCCATCGACCGCATGCTGCCGGCGCTGCGCTTCTTCCGCCATCAGGACGGCAGCCTCGCCCGCTTCAACGGCATGGGGGCGACCATCCACGACCGCATCGCCACCATCCTGCGCCATGACGACACCGTCGGCGCGCCGCTGCTGCACGCGCCGCATTCCGGCTATGAGCGCCTGTCGATGGGCGGCGTCACCGTCATCGCCGACACCGGCCTGCCGCCGCCCGTCGACGTGTCCAACGCCGCGCACGCCGGCTGCCTCGCCTTCGAGATGTCCTCCGGCCGCCAGCACTACATCGTCAATGCCGGCATCGACACCTATGGCGCCGCCGAGTTCCGGCCGCTGGCCCGCGCCACCGCCGCGCATTCGACCGCCACCGTCAACGACATGTCCTCGGCGCGTTTCAGCCATTCGCTGCGCGTCAATGACCTGCTCGGCTCGCCCTTGATCGGCGGTCCGCAGCATGTGCCCTGCAAGCGGACTGACCTGAAGGGCAGCCAGGGCTTCCTTGCCCGCCATGACGGCTATGTCCAGCGCTTCGGGTTCCTGCACGAGCGCGAAATGAAACTGTCGAGCAACGGCAATGTGCTGACGGGCCGGGACCGCTTCCAGCGCCCCGGCGGGGCCGCGATCCGCAACAATGGCCGCGACTTCGTCGCCGTGCGCTTCCACGTCCACCCCGACATCAACCTGCTGCAGGACGAGCATGACCGCCTGGTGCTCGCCGCTGACCAGGGCGATACCTGGGTGTTCACATGCGCTGGCATCGTGCCCGAGGTGGAGGAGTCGATCTATTTCGCCGGGCTCGGCGGGCCGCGCCGCAGCCGGCAGATCGTGCTTGCCTTCAAGGCCTCGGAGATATCGGAGGTCCACTGGCAGCTGACCAGGACGACCATCGCCGGCTATCCGGAAAACAACTGACGGCGCGCAACAGCGTGTGATGCCAGCCGCACGGCGCTTGATTTCCTGATCTCATGTGCTACGGCGCGGGCTTCTTCCAATCCAGCCTTGAAAGGCCGCCAGCCCATGGCCGTCGCCGCCAAGAACATTCCCGCGCCCGACCTCGTTCCCGTGCGCCGCGCGCTGCTGTCCGTCTTCGACAAGACCGGCCTGATCGACTTCGCCAAGGCGCTCGCCGCCGCCGGCGTCGAGCTGGTTTCGACCGGCGGCACGGCCAAGGCGATCGCCGACGCCGGCATGGCGGTGCGTGACGTCTCCGAACTGACCGGCTTTCCCGAGATCATGGACGGCCGCGTCAAGACGCTGCATCCCTCGGTGCATGGCGCGCTGCTCGGCGTGCGCGACGACCCTGAGCATTCGAAGGCGATGCGCGACCATCATATCGAGCCGATCGACCTCGTCGTTTCCAACCTCTATCCGTTCGAGGAGGTGCGCCGTTCCGGCGCCGGCTACGCCTCGATCGTCGAGAACATCGACATCGGCGGACCGGCGATGATCCGCGCCTCGGCCAAGAACCACGCCTATGTCGCCATCGTTACCGATCCCGAAGACTATGCGGCGGTGCTCAACGCGCTGGAGATGAATATCGGCTCGCTGTCGCTGGATTTCCGCAAGAAGCTGGCGGCCAAGGCCTTCGCCCGCACCGCCAGCTACGACGCCGCGATTTCCGGCTGGTTCGCCGAAGCGCTGGAGATCGAGCATCCGACCTGGCGCGCCTTCGGCGGCAGGCTTGATCAGGTGATGCGCTATGGCGAGAACCCGCACCAGGGCGCCGGCTTGTACCTCAATGGCGACAAGCGGCCGGGGGTCGCCACAGCGCGTCAGTTGCAGGGCAAGCAGCTCTCCTACAACAACATCAACGACACCGACGCCGCCTTCGAGCTGGTCGGCGAGTTCGATCCTGCCGCCACAGCCGCCGTCGCCATCATCAAGCACGCCAACCCCTGCGGTGTCGCCGAAGCGACCTCGCTGAAGGTGGCCTACGCCAAGGCGCTCGCCTGCGACCCGGTCTCGGCCTTCGGCGGCATCGTCGCCATGAACCGCATCCTCGACGCCGAAGCGGCGGAGGAGATCGTCAAGACCTTCACCGAGGTCATCATCGCGCCCGACGCGTCCGAGCACGCGGCAGCGATTGTCGCCGCCAAGAAGAACCTGCGCCTTTTGGTCACCGGCGGCCTGCCCGATCCGCGCGCCGCCGGTACCACGGTGAAATCGGTCTCCGGCGGACTGCTCGTCCAGGGCCGCGACAATGCGGTGGTCGACGATCTCGAACTGAAGGTGGTGACCAAGCGCGCGCCGACGCCGGCCGAGATGGCCGACCTGAAGTTCGCCTTCCGTGTCGCCAAGCACGTCAAGTCGAACGCGATCGTCTATGTCAGGGACGGCGCCACGGTCGGCATCGGCGCCGGCCAGATGAGCCGTGTCGATTCCTCGCGCATTGCCGCCCGCAAGGCACTTGATGCGGCGGAAGCCGCGGGCCTGTCGCAGCCGTTGACCAAGGGTTCGGTGGTCGCTTCGGACGCGTTCTTCCCTTTCGCCGACGGCCTGCTGTCGGCGATCGAAGCCGGCGCCACCGCCGTCATCCAGCCGGGCGGCTCGATGCGCGACGACGAAGTGATCGCCGCCGCCGACGCGCACGGCATCGCCATGGTGTTCACCGGCGTCAGGCATTTCCGGCATTAGTTTTCGGCAGAGAGACGTTTGAGAATTCGCTCCGCTGAGTCGGATGGCGTGGTTTTCGAGAACCGAAGCGGAGCGGACATTCGAGTCCGTGAGCACCGGAAGCGCAGAAAGCCGCGTCAGGCGGCCAGCGGAGTAGAATTATCGAATGTCTCTCACTCCACCGGCTGATCCGCCGGATACGGCGTCCTGATCAGGATCGCTATGCCGATGCCGAGGAACAGGATAATGACCGCCATGCCGAGCCGGGCCGAGTCGGTGGCCCAGCTGATCGTCGCCAGCAGGAACGGCGCCAGGAAGCTAGTCGCCCGGCCCGACAAGGCGTAGATGCCGAAATAGCGGCCGGATTCGGCGGCCGTGACGCTGCGCGCCATGTAGGAGCGCGACGATGCCTGCACCGGGCCGAAGGCAAGCCCGATCAACAACCCGTAGAGGATGTAGGCCTTCTCGGCCGCAGTGCCGAACAGGCCGCCGGAATCGACGGTGGAAAGCTGGATCAGGCCGAGCAGCGTGAAACCCGGGCCCGTCGAGACGATGCCGGCGGTGGCCACTGTCAGCATCACCAGCGCGATCATCACCACCGCCTTGGAACCGAGCGCGGTGTCGAGGCGGGCGGCGATCCAGCAGCCGAAAATGGCGACGACATTGAGGATGATGCCGAAGATGCCGATCTCGGTGATCGACCAGCCGAACATCGCCGCCGCGAACACGCCGCCCTGCGTCAGCAGCGCATTGACGCCGTCCTGATAGATCATGCGGGCGACGAGGAAGCGGAAGATGCCGACGCGCTTGCGCGCCTCGGCCAGGGTCGACCTCAGCTCGGACAAACCCTGGCGCACGGCCGGTCCGATCGGGATGCCTTTGGCGGCATCGGGGGTGAAGAAGAACATCGGCAGGATGAACAGGAAATACCAGCCGGCCGACATCGGCCCCGTGGCGCGGGCATCCTCGCCAAGCTTCGGATCAAGCCCGAGGATCGGGTCGAGGCCGATGATCGTCTTGCCGGTTTCGGGATTGCCGGCCATGAACAGGATGACGAAGATAAGCGCGATCATGCCGCCGAGATAGCCCAGCCCCCAGGCGATATTGGAGACGCGGC
>NZ_RZOI01001080.1:0-1418 GCF_004022645.1 Mesorhizobium sp. M4A.F.Ca.ET.020.02.1.1
ATCCGGACCCGATCAAGATCCTGATATGCCGGCTGGGCGACCAAGATCGAAGGCTCGACCTTCCAGGTCTCCATTCCGGTGCCGCCCGGAGCCAAGCATCACGCGATGACGGTGATGGAGCCGGTCGGCGTCGTCGGCGCCATAGTGCCGTGGAACTTTCCGCTGCTGATCGGCATGTGGAAGATCGCGCCGGCGCTGGCCTGCGGCTGCACGATCGTGCTCAAGCCGCCGCGGGAAACACCGCTCGGCCTACTGCGACTCGCCGAGCTGATCGAGACGGCGGGCTTCCCGCCCGGCGTCGTCAACATCGTCACCGGCAGCGGCGCTGTGACCGGCGAGGCGCTGATCCGTCATCCTGGGATCGACAAGCTGACTTTCACCGGCTCGACGGAGATCGGTAAGCGTGTCGGCCATGCCGCGGTCGATCGAGTCGCGCGCTTCACCCTGGAGCTCGGCTCGAAGTCGCCGATGATCCTGCTTGCCGACATGGAGGACGACATCGAGCCCCTGCTCGCCGGACTTGGCATGTTCTTCAACCAGGGCCAGGTCTGCACCTCGGCGTCGAGGCTGCTGATCGAAAAGTCGATCTACGACCGCACGTTGTCGCGGCTGGCCGAGATCGCCGACGGCATGACGCTGGGCGCCGGCCGCGATGCCGACGCGCAGATCAATCCGCTGGTCTCGGCCAAGCACCGCAACAGCGTGCAGGGTTTCGTCGAGCGCAGCCTGGCGGCCGGCGCCGAACGCGTCAGCGGCGCGCGGCCGGTGCCGGCCAGGGGCCATTATGTGGCACCGACCATTCTGCACCATGTGCGGCCCGATATGGAGATCGTGCGCGAGGAGGTGTTCGGCCCGGTTGTGGCGGCAATGCCTGTTGCCGATCTCGACGAGGCGATCCGCATCGCCAACGACACGCGCTACGGCCTGTCGGCTTCGATCTGGACCCGCGACATGGGCAAGGCAATGACCGCGGTCCACGGCCTGAAAGCCGGCACGGTGTGGGTCAACTCGCACAACACGCTCGACCCGGCCGCCCCCTTCGGCGGCTTCAAGCAGTCCGGCTTCGGTCGCGAGCACGGCCGCGCGGCAATCGAGAGTTACCTCGAGACCAAGACCGCCATCATGCGCTATGCCTGACGGACTATTTGTCGGCAACAAGCGCGCGGCGTGCCGCGCGCCGGTGCGCAGCGGCTAGACAGCGGCAGCGCCAATAGCCGGCGACCGTATCGATGATCGCCCCGCCCATTTCTTCCGCAGGAGCCCGGAAGATCAGCCGAGATTGATCCAGGCAGTCTTCAGGTCGGTGTATTTCTCGATGGCGTGGAGCGACTTGTCGCGGCCGAAGCCGGACTGCTTGAAGCCGCCGAGCGGCACGGTGATGTCGGCGCCGCCATAGGTGTTGACGTGGACGACGCCGG
>NZ_RZOI01001081.1:0-1415 GCF_004022645.1 Mesorhizobium sp. M4A.F.Ca.ET.020.02.1.1
CCCGGACACCACGCCGAAGGTGAAGGCGTTGAACTGCGCCATGGTGAGAAACGCGCCGGCGAGCCCCATCAACGCGCCGCCGAGGATCACCGCCTGGAAGCGCGTGCCAATCACGCTGACCCCGGCCGAGTCGGCGGCGCGCGGGTTTTCGCCTACCATCCGCACCGAAAGCCCCCATGGCGTGCGGTAGAGCACGATGGCGGCGAGCGGAACGGCGATGATCGCGAGGTAAACCAGCGCGAACTGGTTCAACACCGCCGGTCCCAGGACCGGAATGTCGGAAAGCAGTGGGATCGGCAGCGTCTGAAAACCTTTGATGCTCGGCGGCACCGATTGCTGGCCGAAGATCAGCCGGTAGAGGAAATAGGCGAGCCCCGAGCAGAACAGCGTCACGCCGATGCCGCAGACATGCTGGCTCAGGCCGAGCGCCACCGTGAACAGCGCATGCACCGCGCCCATCAGCGCGCCGGTCGCCACGGCCACCAGCACGCCGAGCCACAGGCTGCCGCTCAGACTGGTGGCGGTGAAGCCGGCCATGGCGGAAAGCAGCATGATGCCTTCGATGCCGAGATTAAGCACGCCGGCGCGCTCGGAGAACATTTCGCCAAGCGTGGCGAAGGCAAGCGGCGTGGCGATGCGGATGATGGCGGCAAGGAAGCCGACCTGAAAGATCTGCTCGAACACCGCGCTCATTTCGCGACCCGCCGAATTCGATAGGCGGTGAACAGCAGCGCCACCAGCATGGCAAGCAGCGCCGTGCCCTGGATGACGTCGCTGAGGAAAGCCGGCACGCCGGTCGCGCGCGACATCGCCTCGGCCCCGGTCATAACCGCGGCAAGGAAGAGCGCCGCCGGCACCACGCCGAGCGGATTGAGCCTGGCCAGCATGGCGACGACAATGCCGGAATAGCCGTAGCCGGGCGAAATGTCGCTCATCACCTGGAAATGCACGCCGCCGACCTCGCCGACGCCGGCCAAGCCCGCCAGCGCGCCGGAGAGCAGTGCGGTCGAGATGAGCACGCGCTGGACGTTGATGCCGCTGTAGCGGGCCGCTTCCGGATTCTCGCCGGTGACACGGATGCGGAAGCCGAGCGTCATGCGCGCGATCAAGAACCAGCAGAGCGGCGCGGCGATCAGCGCCGCCACGACGCCGAGATGCAGCCGCGTGCCCTCAATCAGCACCGGGAAATTGGCCGAATCCTCGACCGGCGGCGAGATCGGATAGCCGCTGAAGCTATCCTTCCAGGGCCCCTCGATCAGCGCCATCAGCGCGTAATAGATGACTGAGTTGAGCAGCAGCGAGCTGACCACGTCGTCGACCTTGAACTTTACGCGCAACGTGGCGGGCACCAGCGCCACGGCGGCGCCGGCCGCGGCGCCCGCCAGCGCCATCAAAAGCATGGCGAGATAGCCCTG
>NZ_RZOI01001082.1:0-1414 GCF_004022645.1 Mesorhizobium sp. M4A.F.Ca.ET.020.02.1.1
ACTACCAGGCGCTGATCGAGGCCCAGGCGGACGGACGAATCCAATATGCCGTCTATTCGGCAATTGCCTATGCGACGGCGTCCGAGCGCTGCGGCTGCGTCGAACCTCTGGTGGCGCCGGTCGACGTGGATGGCGCCACCGGCATCCGCTCCGTCCTTGTGACGCGCGACGGCAAGGTCCCGGACCTGGCCGCGATGGCCAGCCACCGGATCGCCTTGGCGCCTGCCGACAGTATCGGCGGTTCGCTGCTGCCGCTTGCCGGGCTGGCGGATGCAGGTTTCGGAATCAGCGAGGACTCGCCGTACCTGATGCACGCCGCTTCGGCCGCCGCCGCCGAAACAATGCTGGTCGATGGTGAGGCCGATGCCCTGTTCGGCTGGGTAGCCTCCAATGACAAAACGGCAGTGCCCGACAGTCAGCCGGCTCTCCCTGCTGGCCAGCCTGCCGGCACGGGCGACCAGGTGGCGGATCCGAACGGGACATTGGCGCGGCTGGAGGCGGCGGGTCTTTCGAAGACGTCCGTTCAGGTGGTGTGGACGTCAGGGCTGCTGAGATATGGCCCGCATGCCGTGCGCAGCGATCTCGACCCCGAGGCCAAGCGCCGGCTCACCGTGTTCCTCACCAACCTGAAGTCGATGACGCCCGATGTCTACGATCTCCTGGAGGCAACGCATTCCGGCGGCTTCACCGTCACCTCGCAAGAGGACTATGCGACGGCGGCGGCGATCGTGCGGCTGGTGTCGGGCAAAGAGGGCCGGCAATAGTCCCGGACGACGCGGCGACCACCGCGGCGGCAAAGGAATTCTCAGCAATCGCCACAAGGGATCGTGGTGCTCCTGCGCGGCCGCAGGTAATAGGTCTCGCTCATCGAAATGTGGCTGAAAGCCGAGGTCAGTCCAATCCGATCCTGGCTGTCCGCCGCCCAAGTGATGATCGGCTCATAGGCGAGGTCGCTTTCGACACGGATCAGGAACGTGCCCTTGACGTTGAGCGCGGTGGGAATTGTGGTGGTGGTGGTCTTCGCGGCATCGGCGCTGGTGGCGCCGTTGTCCAGCTTGCGCGACCAGACGACCTGTACCTTCGGCGTCGTATCGGTCGTGACCTCTATGGCCGTGATGACGATCTTGGGGGTCGACCGGTTGTAGGGCTTCAAGGTCGATGTGCCGATCTTCATGATCGCGTCGAGATCCGCCTTGCTGATCGTGTTCTGCTGCGTGACGAGGTCCGCCACCATGCTGCCGATGCGGCTGACCTTCTTGCTGGTCTCGATGGCCTGTGAGGCCTCCATGGTCACGAAATACATGACGAGCAGCAGCGGCACGATGAAGGCGAACTCGATCGCCGCGACGCCGCGGCGATCAGCGCAAAACCGCGTCGCCCTTGCCCAGGCCGCCAAAATCCCCCGATGTGCCCC
>NZ_RZOI01001083.1:0-1406 GCF_004022645.1 Mesorhizobium sp. M4A.F.Ca.ET.020.02.1.1
CCCATCAGCGGCGTCAATCAGGGAGGGGTGACACAAACATTCCCGATCACGTCCGGCGCCGTCAGCAGCTATGGCAACTTCGAATTCAATGGCGGCTATCTTCAGATCAGCATGAAGGCGCCGAGCGGCGACGGCGCATGGCCAGGCCTCTGGCTGATGCCCGGCGACGGCGCGGGCAGCAGCGGCGACAATTTCGAGCTCGATATTCAGGAGGGTGGATTTACCGGCTCGGGGCCGGCAGACCAGAATTTCTCCTGGCACTTGCACGGGCCGTCGGGGTGGGTCGGCGACACCATCGACAGCGGCATCAACCTCACGGCCGGCTTCCATACGTACGGCATCAACTGGGTGCCCGGTGAATCGATCACCTGGTATCTGGATGGGAAGCAGATGGCGCAGGTGACCAGCGCACAGGTCGCGATCCCGGATGAACCGATGCAATTGATGATGAACTTGGGGGTCGCGAATTCGAACGCTAGCGGATGGCATACGGCTCTGGATGGCTCGACGCCATCCTCGATGCAGATGCTGGTCGATGAGGTTCAGCTCTATCAGAAGGCGGGCAGCGGCGACACCGTCACGGGTGCCAACGTCACTCCATCGACAACATCATCGACCCAGTCCCCGACGACGCCAACGATCCAGCCGGCGGTGACGCAGGTCGCCGCGTCACCGGCAACGGGAGTCGAGCATGCCGGCGATGCCATCACAATGACGGTCGCCTTCAACAAGGCCGTGACCGTCACGGGCGCACCCACACTGTCGCTCAATGATGGCGGAACGGCCAGCTATGTCAGTGGCTCGGGCACCAGCGCGCTCACCTTCCGCACCACGGTCGCTTCGACCGACAAGGATACCTCGGCACTCGCCATCACCGGGGTCAACCTCCCGAGCGGCGCGAGCATCAAGGATGCATCCGGTGTTGCGGCGAACCTCTCAGGCGCGGTGAAGACGTTCTCCGGGCTCCAGATCGATCCGGTCCTGCCGGCGGTGACGCAGGCCACAGCCTCGCCGGGAACCGGCACCGAGCACGTCGGCGACACGGTCACGCTGACACTCGGCTTCAACGAGGCCGTGAAGGTGTCGGGCACGCCGACCCTGTCGCTCAACAATGGCGCGACCGCGACCTATGTCGGCGGCTCCGGAACGAGCGCGCTCAACTTCCGCACAACGGTCGCATCGACGGACACCAATACCTCGGCGCTCGCCATCACTGGGGTCAACCTGACGAACGGTGCGAGCATCAAGGACGCAAGCGGCGTCGCTGCGAATCTTGCAGGCGCAGTGAAGACCTTCTCCGGCCTCCAGATCGCGACGTCATCGACAGCCCCGACGACCCCAACCACCCCAACGACCACCACCACCCCAACCACCCCAACGACCACCACTGCCCCAACCACCCCAAC
>NZ_RZOI01001084.1:0-1402 GCF_004022645.1 Mesorhizobium sp. M4A.F.Ca.ET.020.02.1.1
GGCCAGGACAGCACGCTCTACCTCAACGTGCTTGGCCGCACCTTCATCATTGCCCTGTCAGCGACGGCCATCTGTATTCTGCTTGCGTTGCCGGCCGCGCATCTTCTGGCCAGCGTCAGTCAGATGACGGCCAATTTCCTGATGCTGGCGCTGCTGTTGCCGTTGTGGACGTCCGTGCTGGTGCGCTCGACGTCCTGGCTGGTCATCCTGCAAAAGAACGGCGTCTTCAACCAGATGCTGATCGGATTGGGGATCATAAATGCTCCCCTCGAGCTCGTCTACAACCGCGTTGGCGTGCTGATCGCGCTTACCCACATATTGCTGCCTTATGCAGTGCTGCCGCTCTATGCTTCCATGAAGGCGCTGCCGCGCTCGCAGATGCAGGCCGCTCGATCGCTCGGCGCCGGTCCGCTCAACTCCTTCTTCCGGATCTACCTGCCGCAGATCGTCCCGGGCATCTCGGCCGGCGGGCTACTCGTGTTCATTCTGGCGTTGGGCTACTACGTCACGCCGTTGCTTCTTGGCGGCCAGGGCGACCAGATGCTGCCCTTCTACATCGCCTACAACACACTACAGGCGCTGAACTGGGGGCTTGCGGCGGCTCTCGCCAGCATCCTGCTCATCGCGACAGTCCTGCTCTATTCGCTTTACGTTCGACTTGTCGGCGTGCAGCGGGTTGGGGTCTGACATGGTGGACAGCACGCGCATCTGGCTCTGGGGTGCCCGGCTTGCCGGAGCGTTGGTTCTGGTCTTCCTGCTCTTGCCGATCTTCGCCATCGTGCCGCTTTCCTTCAATGGCGGCTCGATCCTGGCCTATCCGCTGCAAGGCCTGTCGCTGAAATGGTACGCCGCCGTCATCTCGACGCCACGCTGGATCCATGCGGTCGGCAATTCGTTGATCGTGGCATTTTCGACAGTCGCCATCGCGACGCCTCTCGGCACGCTTGCCGCGCTTGGTCTCGACAGGATTACCTTTCCAGGAAAATCCTTGCTGATGGCGCTCCTGATTTCGCCGATGATCGTGCCGGTGATCATCACCGCGGTGGGGGTTTACTTCTTCTTCGCTCCACTTGGGCTTGCCAACAGCCTGACCGGCCTGGTTCTGGCTCATTCCGTCATCGCCGTTCCGCTCGTGCTGGTCACCGTCAATGCGTCGGTCAGCCAGTTGGACAAGGGCTTGCTGCGGGCCGCTGAGAGTCTTGGCGCGCCGCCTATTACGACCTTCCGCAGGATCACCATTCCGCTCATCTTGCCCGGCATCGTCTCGGGGACGATCTTTGCCTTCGCGGCTTCGTTTGACGAAGTGGTCATTGCCCTCATGATCACGGGACCTGGCCAGAAAACCCTGCCGCGGGAGCTGTTGAGCGGCACGAGAGAGAATCTCGACCCGACCGTGCTGGCC
>NZ_RZOI01001085.1:0-1401 GCF_004022645.1 Mesorhizobium sp. M4A.F.Ca.ET.020.02.1.1
GCGTGCGGCCAAGCCTGAGCTCGCCCGCGACCTTGGTTTCCTGGAGGAACTGTCCCGGAACGTATTGGGCCGATATCAGCTTGTCCTTTATCTGCTCGTAGGCTTGCTCGGTGAGGTTTTTCGCCGGCGTCGAAGCTGCCCGCCCCTTGCGGCCCGAAGCCGGTTTTCTCGTGCGATCTTTCATCTGCTATTCAATCCCGACTCAGCGTACCAAATGAAAATGCTTTTGGCACAACCATAATATATCAAAAAAATATGAGAAATACATGTTGCTTTGCGACAAAATAGATGGCCGCGCTATCGAGCGGTATCCGGCCAGTCGTCGCACCAATTGCCGGCCGCGTTCAGGGCCGGTGTGGATCTGCCGGGCGGGCAGGCTTCAGCAGCAACTGCGCCCATTTGACGAGATTGGCGTCCGCCCGTCCCGCCGGAGGAGAATAGAAAACGGGCAACCGCGCGATCGCTACCGCGAAGCTGGAGAAGAATTGATCGATCTCGATGCCCGCCAGGCTTTCCGCCGTCCGCGCATCGGCCTCGGCAATCATTTCGCCGAAAGCCAGTTCGGCTTCGTAGATCAGGCGCGTGCCGTCCGGAACCGTCATCAGCCGCAGGTCCAGCGAAATGCTGGCCAATGCGTGGCCCGCGTGGGTGAGCCTGCCAGCGATGCGGCAGGAGTGTGGCGGTTGGATCTCCGTGACCTTCGCCTCTCCCGCAACGCGGGTTGAGTGCGATCCATTCGGTCGCGATATCAGAGCCGTCAACTCGGCATCGGACGAGCCCGACAGTTCCTCGCATCCTTGAATGGATGACCTCAAGGCGGCGATGTTGCGCAGCCCGCCCCATACCGTCTCGATCGGGGCGGCAATGACGCGCTCACCGGACAGATGCATGCAGGCCTCCACGTGCGCGAACGTTGCCGTCAATAAGTGCCCTTGCCAAGGTGCGCGACGCCTTCGATCTCGATTAGGATTTCCGGTGCTGCAAGGCTGCTGACCTCGACCAGCGTGCATGCCGGGAAGTCGCCTTGGAAGAATTCCTTGCGGGCCTTCCAGACCTGCTCGCGGTTCTCGATGCGTGTGACGAAGATCGTCAGCTTGACGAAGTCGGACATTTTTCCGCCAGCCGCTTCGACCAGCGCCTTGTGCTTGTCCAGGATGACCTTGGTCTGGGTGTATTCGTCGGACCCCAGGATGGTCTTGAAGTCGGGGCCGCGCGCCGTAAGGCCGGACATGTAGGCTATGCCGTCGACGACGACGCAGTTCGACCACAGGCCGGCGGCCGCTTCCGTCACCTTGTCGCTGATAACGCGTTGTATGGTCATGAATGAATTCTCCTTGTCTCGGTCATCATGGGGCGAATTGTGCTCGGTGATCTTGGCCAGGGCTTTCGGGTGTCCCGGGG
>NZ_RZOI01001086.1:0-1400 GCF_004022645.1 Mesorhizobium sp. M4A.F.Ca.ET.020.02.1.1
GCCGCGCACATCGTTCCTGGGCGGGAACGGATAAACCGTCGTCGTCGCCACCAGCTTGCCGGTGCCGTCGACCACCGCCACCTTGACGCCGGTGCGGATGCCGGGATCGAGCCCCATCGTCGGCCGCGAACCGGCGGGCGCCGCGAGCAGCAGGTCCTTCAAGTTGCGCGCGAAGACGTGGATCGCCTCTTCCTCGGCGCGCTCGCGCAGGTCGCGCATCAGGTCGAGCGTCAGATGCAGGGACAGCTTGATGCGCCAGGTCCAGCCGGCGACCTCCATCAGCCAGCGGTCGCCCGGCAGGCTGCCGCCGATCGCATAGGCATTGGCGATCATGCGCTCGGCCGGCTTCACCGGCGAGGCATCGTCGGCATCGACCTCGATGTCGAGCGACAGCACCTCCTCGTTGCGGCCGCGCAACATGGCGAGCGCCCGATGGCTGGGCACGTTCGCCCAGCGCTCGACATGGTCGAAATAGTCGGAGAACTTCGCACCCGCCTCCTGCTTGCCGTCGACGACCCTGGCGCGCAGGAAGGCACGCTCCTTCATATAGGCGCGCAGCTTGCCGACCAGATCGGCATTCTCGGCGAACTGTTCCGACAGAATGTCGCGCGCGCCCTCGAGCGCGGCCTTTGCGTCTGCCACTTCTTCGGTGATGTAGGCGAGCGCGAGATCGGCGGGCACCGCCGCGCGGTCGGCGAGGATCGCCTCGGCCAGCGGCCCGAGCCCCCGCTCCCTGGCGATCTCCGCCTTGGTGCGCCGCTTCGGCTTGTAGGGTAGGTAGATGTCTTCCAGCTCGGCCTTGGTTGCCGCGGCATTGATCTTGGCCTCGAGCTCCGCGGTCAACTTGCCCTGCTCACGGATCGAACCGAGGATCGTCTCGCGGCGCGCGTCGAGCTCGCGCAGATAGGCCAGACGCTCGGCAAGGTCGCGCAACTGCGTGTCGTCGAGCCCGCCGGTGACTTCCTTGCGGTAGCGCGCGACAAAGGGAACAGTCGCGCCCTCGTCCAAAAGCTCGATCGCCGCCGCCGCCTGCTCGGGCCGCGCGGCGATCTCGGACGCTATGATTGCCGCAATGCGCTTGATGTCGGATGCCATGCCGGTCCCTGTCGAAAAGAGCGGCGACCATAGGCCGGGATGCCGTCCTCGCCAACCGCGCTGTTCAGCCCCTGCAGCGAGGTTCCACAGAAAAGGGTTGCGAAGGCGGGCCGCCTGGAACGGCTTAGACCATCCGGCTCAGCGCCTCGAAGAACGCCACCAGCTCGACATCGAGCCGGTCGTCGACAGGCTCCGGCTGCGACGACATCTTGGCGATCACCACCTCGTCCCGCGGATTGACATAGAGCCACTGGCCGTGGATGCCGATACCGCAATAGGCGCCGCTGTCGTGACCGGTCTGGTAC
>NZ_RZOI01001087.1:0-1398 GCF_004022645.1 Mesorhizobium sp. M4A.F.Ca.ET.020.02.1.1
CCCCTCATCCGTCGCCTTCGGCGACACCTTCTCCCACAAGGGGAGAAGGGAGAGCGCTGCCGCCAATTGACTCTTTTACCAAACCGCGTAAAAGCCCGCTTCGAACGGGATTGTTCTTCGATGCGCGGCCTTCTGATGGCTCTTCTTGCATTCGATGCCCCCAGCCACGATGCACGGCATCGGGCCGGGCGCTTCGGCGCGCCTGCCCGTTCCAGCAAAACTACGGCCAAAACCACCACCAAAACGGTGTGATTCCCTTGGCCTAACCACCCTCTCCCGGGTTCGGCCCGGGGGACGGAACCCGCATGAGGCCAGCGGGTTTTCTCCAACCAAGCGGAGAGGGACAGGAGATCTTTATGAGTTTCAAGGTTGCGGTAGTCGGCGCCACGGGCAATGTGGGCCGCGAAATGCTCAACATTCTGGATGAGCGCGGCTTTCCGGTAAGCGAAGTGGTGGCGCTGGCCTCGCGGCGCAGCCAGGGCACCGAAGTGTCCTTCGGCGACCGCACGCTGAAGGTCAAGGCGCTCGACACCTATGACTTTTCCGACACCGACATCTGTGTCATGTCGGCCGGCGGCAACGTCTCCAAGGAATGGTCGCCGAAGATCGGCAAGCAGGGCTGCGTCGTCATCGATAATTCGTCCGCCTTCCGCTATGACCCGGACGTGCCGCTGATCGTGCCGGAAGTGAACCCGGACGCGGTGGAACTGTTCTCGCGCAAGAACATCATCGCCAACCCGAACTGCTCGACGGCGCAGCTGGTCGTGGCGCTGAAGCCGCTGCATGACGCGGCGACCATCAAGCGCGTCGTTGTCGCCACTTACCAGTCGGTCTCCGGCGCCGGCAAGGAAGGCATGGACGAGCTGTTCACCCAGACCCGCGCCGTCTTCGTCGCCGACCAGGTCGACGTCAAGAAGTTCACCAAGCGCATCGCCTTCAACGTCATTCCGCATATCGACGTCTTCCTCGACGACGGCTTCACCAAGGAAGAGTGGAAGATGGTGGCCGAGACCAAGAAGATGCTCGACCCCAAGATCAAGTTGACGGCGACCTGCGTGCGCGTGCCGGTGTTCATCGGCCACTCGGAAGCGGTCAACATCGAGTTCGAAAAGCCGATCACGGCCGACGAGGCGCGCGAGCTCCTGCGCGAGGCGCCGGGCTGCCAGGTCTTGGACAAGCGCGAGAACGGCGGCTACATCACGCCGCTCGAATCGGCCGGCGAGGACGCCACCTTCATCTCGCGCATCCGCGAGGATTCGACCGTCGACAACGGCCTGTCGATGTGGGTCGTCTCCGACAATCTGCGCAAGGGCGCGGCGCTGAACGCGGTGCAGATCGCCGAACTTCTGGTCGAGCGGGGCCTGATCCAGCCGAAGAAGAAGGCGGCATAATCTCGCT
>NZ_RZOI01001088.1:0-1396 GCF_004022645.1 Mesorhizobium sp. M4A.F.Ca.ET.020.02.1.1
CGACATGATCGCCTTCGGAGAGACCGCTTTCGATGGCGACACGGCCGCTCTGGCGCGTGCCGGTCGTGACGAGACGCGCGCTGACCTTGTCGGCAGCGTCGACGACGAAGACAGCCGGCTTGCCGTCATGCCAGACAAGCGCGGCTTCGGCGACGCTCAGCCGTTGCGAGGCGGCGGTCGCGATCGAGACGCGGGCGAACATGCCCGGCTTCAGGCGGGAGGCTTCGCCGAGCGAGACATAGACGGTGGCGAGCCGCGTGGTGGTGTTGACCGTTTCGGCGATCGAGGAAACGCTGCCGGCAAAGTGGCGGCCGGAGGCGTCGACAACGTCGGCGGCCTGCCCAACGGAGATCGCCGCCAGGTCCTTCTCGGGCACAAGCACGCCGACCTCCAGCCTGCCGTCGCGGATGATCTTCATCAGTTCGGTTCCGGCCTGGACGATCGACCCGGCGACCGCCGGCTTGCTGGAGACGATGCCATCGAACGGCGCACGGATGGTGGTGCGGTCGAGCTCGGCCTGCAGCCGCTCAGTGGCGGCTTGCGCCTGGTCGACCCCAGCCTTGCCGGTCTTGACGGCGGTTGTCTTCTCCTCTGCAGTCTCGGCGCTGACGGCGTTGCTGGCCAAGAGTTTGTCGGCGCGGGCGGCTGCCGATTTCGCGGATTCAAGCGTCGCCTGCGCCTCCGCGACCGCTGCCTTCTGCTCCGCGAGCTGGGCTTTGAGCAGCGAGTCATCCAGCCGGGCCACGACATCGCCCGCCTTCACATGATCGCCTTCGGCAACCAGCACGTCGGTCAGGCGCAAGCCGCTCTCCTCCGCTCCAATCGTCGCTTCCTGCCAGGCGGCGACCGTGGCGGTGGCGCTGACGGAAGCCGTGATCGCCTCGGAGCGGACCACCTCGACGGAAACGGTCAGCGTGGCGGCCTGAGCGGCCGTCCGCGCCGCTGGTTCGGGCGCGCCGCGGCCATAGGCTTTCAGCGCCACGACGGCGGCGAGCGCAACCAATGCGGCCAGCAGGAGGAGATGCCTCTTACGCAATTTTCTGGTCATGATTCTTGCTGCTTGAAGGGTCGGAGAGCGGAAGCGATAGGCGGTAGGCGGCGAAGCTCAGCCGGATCGCGCCCTTGAGCGTCTCCGCCGGCAGGACCAATGGCGTGGAGCGGGCGCGGTGGCCGATCGGCAGGCCTGGGCCGATGGAGGCGATCAGCCGCAGCATCATCAGGGCTTCCCACAATTGTCGTGCTTTCGTTTTTCAATGACTGCAGTCTGCCGCCTGCAGAACCGGCCGGCCCGTGAACGGGTGGGTCAGCGGGCCGGCCGGTGCAGCCGGTCAGAGTTGTTCGCCATTCCGGGGTAGGGGTGGCGGAAGCTGTCCGCCGCCAGGCAGACCTCCGGGGC
>NZ_RZOI01001089.1:0-1393 GCF_004022645.1 Mesorhizobium sp. M4A.F.Ca.ET.020.02.1.1
ACATATAACATCCCGGCTGACGCAGGTCCGCAGGCCCTGCGCGACGCGGCGGCCGGCGGTGACGCCAAGGCGCTGTTCGAGGTCGGCTCGCGCTATGCAGAATCGCGCGGCGTCAAGGAGGACATGAAGGCGGCGGCCAAGTGGTACGAGAAGGCCGCCGAGCTCGGCCTCGCGCCGGCCGAATACCGCATCGGCAATTTCTACGAGAAGGGGATCGGCGTCGCCCGCGACATCAAGAAGGCCAAGACCTACTACCAGCTCGCCGCCGAGCAGGGCAACGCCAGCGCCATGCACAATCTCGCCGTGCTGTTCGCCATGGCGGCGGACGGCGTGACCGACAATGAGTCGGCGGCACACTGGTTCCAGGCCGCGGCCGACCGCGGCGTCAAGGACAGCCAGTTCAATCTCGGCATCCTGGCGGCCAAGGGCGTCGGCATGAAGCAAAACCTGGAGGAATCCTACAAATGGTTCGCGCTCGTCGCCAAGACCGGCGACAAGGACGCTGCGTCCAAGCGCGACGAGATCGCCAATGCGTTGCGTCCGGAGCAGTTGGAGCGGGCGCGCGCCGCTGCCGAGCTGTGGAAGGCAAAGCCGATCGACCAGGCAGCCAACTCCGTCGACATCCCCGAATCCTGGCAGGAGGGGACGCCGCAGACGACCGCCAGCATCGACATGAAGAAGGCGGTCAAGAACATCCAGCTGATCCTCAACAAGAACGGCTATGAAGCCGGCGGCGCCGACGGCGTGATGGGCGACAAGACCAAGACCGCGATCATGGCCTTCCAGACCGACAACAAGATGAAACCGACCGGCGAGGTCGATGAACAACTGGTCAAGGCGCTGCTGGCGCGCAAATAACGGCAGAGGCGTCGCTTCCGCGATGTCCTTGCCACACATTTGCCTGTTAACTGATTGAGATGTTTTTTGTTTCGACGCGGCGGCGGGGTTTGGTCCCCGCCGCCGCGTCGGCGCAAGAAAAAATTGGCTTTTCGGTGCGAGACTGCACGCTGCGGCTGCATCGCCGACAGGCAAACTGATCGAGACTGACGGGTGGGCATCTATCTCCCGATCGCGGAAATTTCCGTCAACGTCTTCGTGCTGCTGGCCATGGGGGCGGCGGTTGGTTTCCTGTCGGGCATGTTCGGGGTAGGCGGCGGCTTCCTCATCACGCCGCTGCTGATCTTCTACAACATCCCGCCGGCCATCGCGGTCGCCACCGGCGCCAACCAGGTCATCGCCTCTTCCTTTTCCGGCGCGCTGTCGCACATGAAGCGCGGCACGCTCGACTTCAAGCTCGGCGGCGTGCTGCTCGCGGGCGGCATCGTCGGCTCGACCGGCGGTGTCTATGTGTTTGCCGTGCTGCGCCGGCTCGGCCCGTTTGATCTCTTCATTT
>NZ_RZOI01000108.1:0-11914 GCF_004022645.1 Mesorhizobium sp. M4A.F.Ca.ET.020.02.1.1
TTTCTAGACCGGCCAACCCGAAAACAAATAGTCCGCTTGCGGCCCAGAAGCCGACGCATCTGGCCGCCGACAGCGCCTACGGATCGGCAGCGAACCTCGCCTGGTTGGTCAAGGAACGGGAGATCGCGCAGCATATCCCCGTGTTCGATAAAACCGCACGGATGGCACTTTCTCGCGCGCCGACTTCATGTTCAGCGGAACTACTGGTTCGCCCTGAGCGAGGATCGACCGCTATTCTTTTTCGCCGGCCTTCGGACGCCTTGGCATGGTATCGGAAGGTTACTCGGGTCTAGCCGGCGCGGCCGTCTTGTCCCGTTCCTGCCCGCTCCTTCGCTCCGCTCCCGTGTTGGGGACAAGCCAGCCCTGCACGCCGTCTCCTTTGGAGCCGTCCTCCCGGGACAGCGCGTCGGCCGCATCCAAGTCTGACGCTTCGTGAAACGAACGCCACCCTGCGACGGCGTTCGTCACGTCTCTTCGATTGAGTGCCAGGAAGGGCGGGCCTGAGACGTACATTCCCGCTGGAAGCTCTGTGTGATAGCAACGGCTTGGCGCGGGTGTTTGAGCGCCCCCACGGCAGTGCCGGAATGGCGGATCGCTCAATTGCATGGCGGAGAACAAGAACCAGCACTTTGTTCCCCGGGTACATCTATCGCCCTTCAGCGTGTGTGCCGAAGGCAAAGCCATTCACCTGTTTAACCTTGATCGCAACCAATCATTCTTCGATGCCCCGGTGAAGAATCAGTGTTCCAGGGATTACTTCTACGGGCAGGACCCAAGGCTCGAAACCGCAATCCAGACCGTCGAGGGACACTATGGCGACTGCGTTTCGTCGTTGCTCAAGCCACGTGCGGTCATCAAGGATCTTCATGCCACAATCCTCAGGCGTTTCGCCTACCTGCAGCATGTCCGCACAGAAGCCGCCGCGCGTCGATCCGCGGAGTTTGCTTTCGCTGCCACGTCAGTCAAAGGTGCGGACTTCGAACAACCGTCTTTCAAGGAGGCCGTCAAAAGTGCGGTGATCTCGGCGATGCATCACTACGCCAAAACGATGAGCGTCGTAGACGATCTAAAGGTGCGGGTTGTTCGCAACCTTACCTCGGTGCCGTTTCTCACATCAGATGACCCTGCTGCTCTCGCCAACCGCTGGCATCAACAGCACAGGCATGCGCAGCACAGATCTTTTGGAATCTCCAGCGCAGGTGCGCTTCTCTTCCTGCCGCTTTCGCCAACGCTGTTGGCTGTTCTCCTGGATGGCGACGTCTATCAAGCCGAGCACGTCGGTGGCTGGATCGATGTGTCAAATACGGCGGACATTCTTGCGTGCAACCACCAGCAGGTACTGAACTGCGCGGCAAATCTGTACTTTGGCGAGCGTAGCTCTGGGGATGATGTGCAAGCTATAGCGATCTCAGTTGCGCATCTGCGACCCCCGAGTCGGTTTGACGTGGTTATGGCGGTAGCCGACGGCAGAACCGAAACTCATACTCACTACGCAGTCGTAGATGCCCCCGACGCTCGGGAGCATGACGACGTGCTTATCCACGTGAGAACTGTCAGGCCGGTTCCGCCAACGTGGCCCTCGTTCCTGAAGTTTCGAAACAATCGTTTCGTCTTCACCAACGATACGGGCGCAGGCTTCCGCCGTCGGAGGACTGCGACGTCAAGTCTTTGGGGTAGTCCGCCTTGGCGGAAGGTTCGAGGCTAAGGAGACCAATGCTATTCTGGCGCTTCGCCATCATTCTCACCTGGCGGCGTTTTCGGGTTGTTCGGTTTCATCGAAGACCAAGAAGAGGGTGTCGTCATCCTCGTTCATGGCCCTTTCCGCCAATCCTTTTGCCAATCGCAAAGGCAACGCGTTGGCCGATGGCGGGATGCTGGTCCCCGAGTGGGTCATAGAACGGAGGTACGGCGTCGGCTTTGACTTTACAGCTTAGCGTGTGAAGCACGAAGAGCAGCCGCTATCGTTTGCGGGAGTGGCGTCCCATGCGAACTGGGACAGATTGGTTAGGTTAGTCTCCTACGGGCTAAGCCCACCCGACGTCGTCCTTTCTGGAAAGTCTCAAAAACAGATCGAACCAGAATCGATATTCGGCATCTTCACGATTGCCAGACACTTCCAAGGGACACTAGGCGACCGACGTGGTAGCGTCCTTGCCGTGCCTTCGATCTCGGCTTCCATCGCCTCGTCGTCGGATAGGAGTGCCCAATCTTTAACAATGTCATACTGGCTTCGCACATCGATGCCCTCCGTCTTGCCGAGAAGCAGCCTTAGGTACCCCGACGCCTCCCGACCTTCAACACAATGACAATGGCCATCACCAGCCCCGACGCGGCCAAGACGCCGTAAAACCCTTCGGCCGTTATTGCAAAGCCCCAGAAGTCGATTGTGATCTTGTCCATTGGTTCGGTTGCCTTCACCAGATTCCAGGTTCAAACGACAGACTGAACCGTCTGCGCTCGTGTTGCGTTTTACGGCGCAAGCATGAGGCACCCTTGCAGGCGTCAATTGCAAAAGCGCCATCTTAGAAAATTATACCTACAAAATGCGTCGTTTCAGTCCCGGCTGGGGCCGAAATCTGTCCTTCGCGAACCGGTCGCGCGCTGCCTTGGCGTCAATTGCCGTTATTGGGCAGTTTTTGTAGCCTCAACCCCATTTTTTCAGCTCGGCAAGGAAGCGATCCTGCTCCTCCAAGGCTTTCAGCATCGTTCCATGACAGTGGAATCCGTCATGCGCCGCAATTCTCGCTGAATGGACGATTCGTGAAGACCCAGCGCCGTCCTCAGCGCCAGTGAGTCTAAAACACCATGTACCTCTTTCCTGAGGGGCGTATCGAGGTATCCAGCCGCGGCCTTTTGGAGAGCAGATGCTTCCGAAAAATTGTACATACTCGCCGTCTCTTTGGCTTTCCGCATAAGGTACTCGCTAGCCGAGTCGGAGATCGATGACGTCGTGCGCGAGGGCGCTCTCGCCGTCCTTGCAGCTCTCGTTGCCGCCGCTTCGTTCATGAATTTCTGTCTGTTCAGCTTCCAGCGCCCCTGCCATCGACGGATCAAGGTAACGTCTGTCTCCCTCCGCGAGCTGGACATATCATTGAGGACCCGCCTCATGGCTGAAGTCGCCTTCATGGAAGGATTATCCAGCAAGATACTTGCGACCTTGGCAAGGGCCTGATCGTTGTTCTTGACGCCGCTGCCAATTGGGCGGCCGACGCGGCGCTTCTGAATCTCTTCCATTGCTTTGCCTCCAGTTGGTGTCGGTCTGCCCCGTGCGCTCTTTGATATTGTAGCAACGGATGGATTCTCAAGCGATTTAAATAGCTCCGATCAGTTTAAAAGCGCGGAAAATTCCCGCTCGTGAATCCAAAAGCGCGGAAAATTCAGCGACACGTAATTTTCCGCGCTTTTACGGCTTACGGAGAGGCTGAGCGCGAAAAATTCCAGCCGGTGCGGCGTTTGGCAATCGGCGTTTTCATCCGAAAACGGCCCCGCATTATTCCTCTAAAGCTTAGAACTGCCGGCCATAGCGCGGGCGAGCGGCACTGCTGAGGTAAGCAACTCAGCTCCCACCTTGCAGGACCTGGATGACGGACTGCCCGCAGGTGCTGCCCCATCTGCTTTGGACCGCATCTGCGAAATTCTCACGTATCCTGCCTGTGCGCATGTAAGCATAGGGTAGCGCCTGGGCTCGATTGGCCACCACACTAAGAACCACCGTCGGCATGGCGACCGCAGGCTGATGTCCCAAACGCCACTCCAAAAGGATCATCCTCTCATGGATCCCAATGCCATCATTGCGTCCCTGCCAGTCGCCGGGGCTGATCGATCTGTGCTCATCGAAGTCGCTAATGCCGCGTTCGAGCCCGTCATTGAGCGGATTGAACCGAATATTAGGAACGACCCGAAGCCTTTGGGATGCTGATAACTACATCGACAATAGCCTTCTCGGCGTCTCTCCCACAAGTCCGTGGGAAACGGCTCAGGAATTCTTTGCGGCTCTCGCACGCAAGGAAACCTTGTTCACCCATACTTGGCAGCTGGTCGGCAGAGAAGCTCCCCTTGCTGAAGCCTTGGAAGCACACAAGAATCCGGACGTTGGCGTGACGCTGGTAACGGGGTCTGGCGGCGGCGGCAAATCTCGAGCTCCAAGCCATTCTGGACCAAATCGCCGCCGATCAGTCTGCGACTAGGATCAGGCTTGTCTCACCGACAATGGAGATCACCAAGGTGTCTCTAGAAGAGCTTGGTTCCGGTGACCTGCTCCTCGTCGTCGATGATGCTCATGACAGCGACAAGTCTCCAGCCATTGTTCAATTACGCCGCGGCCAACGTGGGTCGTGTAAAATTGCTCATTGTCTTCCGACGATATGGAGTTGAGCATATCCGGGCCCAGGCAAGCAGCTATTCCTTTTCTGGAGACCGTCTGAGCGTCATCGACGTACCGCCTCTTTCCAAGGAGGAGTCGGAGTCGCTTGCCCGCCAGGTGCTTGAACACCTAGGTGGACCTATGGAGCTTGCGGCCAGCATTGCTCATCTCACCCAAGATTGCTCGCTCGCCACAGTGGTCGGGGGCTCAGACCTGCATGAAGCCCCATCTTGTGCAGCGTCCTTTGCTTAGGCGCGGAACCATACGGAGCGATACGGGAAGATTTCTGATTTTGGCCCACGAGAAAGCCAATGAAATCAACGGTCCCGGCACATCCTCCGGGCCCACCAAAAGATCAATTTAAGTTATTGATCTTGCTGTGTATTTCCGAGGCTGTCCACAACCGGACTCGGACCCCCTCTTTCTGACAATAAACTACCCAGGCGATTTTCCTTACCATCTCAGAATCGCTTGAGCCGATCGCATTGTTCCGAGGGTGGGCGGCGAGAGCGCTACTGTGTTTCCCTCCATTCGGAAACGCCGCGATATTGTCTAAGGGGCTGAGCCCTGTCTCGAAGCTTCAAAAGACCATGCCGAGGTCTTCGGCCTTCGCCGCGGCTTTGACCGGCGCCACCGTCTCCGCGCCGTCCTCGATCAGGCGCAGCCCGCCCGCGCGGATCGCGTCCAGATGAGCGCCGCGCGCGACGATCGACAGATCGGTGCGGCCGGCAATGGCCAGCTTGGCGGCGAGATAGCCGCCGATGGCGCCGGCGCCGAAAATGGTGATCTTCATCGTCACAGCCCGAGCTTGGCGGCGAGCCCGATGCGCTGCAGTTTGCCGGTCGCCCCCTTGGGGATCTCGTCCAGGATCAGGATCTTGCGCGGCACCTTGAAGTCGGCTAGCCGCGTCGCGGCGTGGGCGCGGATATCGCTCTCTGAGGCGCTCATGCCTTCCCGCAGCACCACGGCCGCCGCCACCTCTTCGCCGAGCTTGTCATGCGGCATGGCGAAGGTCACCACCTGCACCACCGCCGGGTGGTCCATCAGCACGTCGTCGACCTCTAGCGGCGAAATCTTCTCGCCGCCACGGTTGATGATCTCCTTCAGCCTTCCGGTGACCCTGAGATAGCCATCCTCGTCGAGCACGCCCTGGTCGCCGGTGTGGAACCAGCCATGCGCGAAGGCCGTCGCGTTGGCATCGGGGTTCTTTTCGTAGCCCGATGTGACATTGGGGCCGCGAATGACGATTTCGCCGGTCTCGCCGGCCTGCATCAGCCGGCCGTCCAGCGCCATGACGGCCACTTCGGGTCCGCCGGCGGCGCCGACGCTGCCCGGCTTGCGCAGGCCTGGCGGCAGCCGGTTCGAGGCCATCTGGTGCGCTGCCTCGGTCATGCCATAGGCTTCGATGACCGGGCAGCCGAAGGTCGCCTCGAGTTCGGCCATCACCTGCGCCGGCAGCGATGCCGAGGACGAGCGGATGAAGCGCAGCGAGGCCGCCGCCAGCACGTCCGGATTGCGCGCCGCGCGCGGCAGGATCGCCTGGTGCATGGTCGGCACGGCCGTGTACCAGCTCGGCCTGGCGTCGCTCAGCCACTGGAAGAAGCGCAGCGCGTTGAAGCCCGGCGTGCAGTAGATGCTGGCGCCGGCGGCGAGCGACGACAGCACTGCCGCGATCAGCCCGTGGATGTGAAACAGCGGCATGATGTTGAGGCAGCGGTCGTCGGCGCTCAGGCCGAGCGTCGCGCCGATATGGCGGGCGGAGGCCGCGACATTGGCATGGCTGAGCGGCACCAGCTTGGGGCGCGAGGTGGTGCCCGACGTGTGCAGCAACAGCGCGATGTCGTCGTCGCGCGCCATGTCGGGCGCCGCCTGCGGCCCCACTGACGGGCCCTCAATGACGAACCTGCCGGCAGGGGCGCCGGCCGGCACGACCAGCCGCAGCACGGCGATGCCCAGACGCTCGGCCACCGTTACCGCCGGGCCACTCTCGTCGGCGGAGACGAGGATCGCCTTGGCACCGATGTCGGTCAGGTAGAAATCGAGTTCGTCCGCCCGGTAGGCCGGATTGAGCGGCGCCGTCGAGGCGCTTGCCGCCACCGCAACGAAGCTCGTCGCCATCTCCGGCCCGTTCGGCAGCACGATCGCCACCCGGTCGCCCCGGCCGATGCCGCGCGCATGCAGCGCCGCCGCCGTGGCGCCTATCAGCTGGCGCAATCCGCCATGGGTGAGGGTGGGCCGGTCAGGCGCCAGGATCGCCGGCGCGTCATCGGCTCCGGAGGCGAGCGGGCGTGAAAGCCCTTGCGAATTTGCGTTGCTGGTCATGGTCACCGACTATCGTTCCAATCCGTCAAAATCCAGCCGCGACACACAGATGTGATGCCGCCAGCTCTCAATATCCCAACGCCATCCCGTCCTTGCGCGGGTCGGAGGCGCCGGTCAGCGTGCCCTTTCCCCAGTCGATCAGCACTGCCTGGCCGCCGCCAAGCGGGTGATGCGGTTCGACGATGCGATGGCCGCGCTTGCGCAAGCCCTTGACCGCCTCGTCGGGAACGTTGCGCTCAGCCTCCACAACGTCATCGTTGTAAAACACACGCGGCGCATCCATCGCCTGCTGTGGATCCATGCCGAAGTCGATCATGTTGGTCAAAAAATGCACATGGCCGAAAGGCTGGTAGCCGCCGCCCATGACGCCGAACGGCATCACCACGCGGCCATTCCGGGTCGCCATTCCAGGCATGATCGTGTGCATCGGCCGCTTGCCGGGCGCGATCGCATTGGGATGCCAGGGCTCGAGCCGGAAGCTCGAGCCACGGTTCTGCAGCACCACGCCGGTCTTCGGGCTGACCACGCCGCTGCCAAACGAATAATAGGTCGAGTTGATGAAGGAGACCGCGTTGCGGTCGCGATCGACCACGGTGATGTAGACCGTGTCGCTGCCCGGCAGGTCCAGCTTCGGCAGATGCGTCATCGCCCGCTCGGGGTCGATCTCGGCGCGCAGCCTGTCGGCATAGGCGGCGGACAAGAGCTGTTTGACCGGCACCGGGACCTGGTCCTGGTCGCCCACAAAACGGTCGCGGTCCTGGTAGGCCAGCCGCCCCGCCTCGATTTCCAGATGCAGCCGCTCGGCGCCATTGGGTTCGAGCCCGCCAAGCTTGAAGCCGGACAGCACATTCAGCATTAGAAGCGCGGTCAGCCCCTGGTTGTTCGGCGGCATCTGGTGGATGTCGTAGCCGCCGTAGGAGGTGCTGACCGGTGCCACATAGTCGCCTTTGGTCGCCGCGAAATCCTCTTGGCTATGCAGCCCGCCCAATTCCTTGAGCCGGCGCACCATATCGTCGGCGACAGCACCCTCGTAGAAGCCGGCGCGGCCCTGCTTGGCGATGATGCGCAGGGTAGCGGCGAGTTCCGGCTGGCGGTGGACGTCGCCGGCCCTCGGCGCCTTGCCGCCGGGCAGGAAGATGCGCGCGGCATGTTCGTCCGCGGCAAGGTCGATCTCCGGGTCCGCCCAGTCGAAGGCGACGCGGTCGTGCACGACATAGCCGTTCTCGGCATAATGAATGGCCGGCGCCAGCACCTCGGCGAGGTCCTTGCTGCCATAGTCCTCGAGCAACCGGCACCAGGCATCGATGGCGCCCGGCACCGTCACTGCGTGCGGCCCCTGTTTGGGAAGCTCGCTGAAACCCTTGTCCAGGTACCAGTCGACGGTCGCGGCCGCCGGTGCGCGGCCGGAGCCGTTGAAGGCCAGCACGTCAGCTTGTCCCGCCGGGCAGTAGAGCACGAAACAATCGCCGCCGATGCCTGTCGATTGCGGCTCGACCACGGCCTGCACGGCAGCGGCGCAGACCGCCGCGTCCATGGCATTGCCGCCGGCGCGCAGCATCTCGATCGCCGCTAGCGTCGACAGCGGATGCGACGTCGCGGCGACCGCTTCGGTGGCACGAACCGGCGAGCGGCCGGGAAACTGGAAATCACGCATTCTGTTTTTGTATCCCTTGGTCTGATGGATGCGACGTGGCCACTATCGCGTAACGCAGCGCGGCAGCGGATCGTTTCGGCTTGTCGGCGCAGCCCATGTCGCCAATTATCCTGACTATGCTCCGGTCATGTTTCATGCGCGGACCCGATAGGGCGTCAGCCAGGTCTCCAGGGCATTCAGTGCCGAGATGATCGTGAAATTGATGGTGAGGTAAATCGCGCTGGCAGCCACGAAAACTTCAACCGCGCGATAGGTCTGAGAAATCAGGCCTTGAGCGATGCCGGTCACTTCCATCAGGGTGACGATCGATGCGAGCGACGTGCCCTTTACCATGAGGATGATCTCGTTGCTGTAGCTTGGAATGGCTTGGCGCAGCGCCAAAGGCAGAATGACGAGGCGCAGTGTCTGGATCCGTGTCATCCCGAAGGCGGAAGCGGCCTCGACAAGGCCGCGCGGCACGCCTTGTATTGCGCCCCGCAGGATCTCGCTGCCATAGGCGGCGGTATTGAGACTGAGTGCGATGATGGCGCACCAATAGGGCTCGCGAAACAGCCACCAGAGCCCAACGGCCTGAAGGCTGGGACGGAACTGGCCGAGGCCGTAGTAGATGAGGAAGATCTGGACGAGCAATGGCGTGCCGCGAAAGACGGCGACGAAGGCGCGTATCGGCCAGACCAGCATCCGATGGTTTCCCTGCTGCGCCAGTGCTAGCAACAGGGCCAAGACAAAGCCTATTGCTATCGACAACCCCGCAAGCTGCAAGGTCAGCGGCAAGCCGGAGAGAAGGGTTGGAATGATATCGACAAAGAAATGCAGGTCGATCATGCGTGGACCATGCCTCGCCACGCCCGCGCCTCGCCGTAGCGGAAGACCGAACCGGTCACGGCAGCGATGAGGAAATACAGCGCCGCGGCGGCCAGGTAAAAGACGAAGGGCTCCCTCAACGATCCTGCGCCGATCTGAGATTGTCGCATCAATTCCACGAGACCGATCACGGAGATCAAGGCCGAATCCTTGAGCACGAGTTGCCAGACATTGCCGAGGCCCGGCAGGGCGTGCCGCATCAATTGTGGTATGATGACGAGCCATAGCGATTGGAACCGGGACAGGCCCAAAGCCTTGCAAGCCTCGAACTGGCCGGGATCGACGGCGAGATACGCTCCGCGATAGACCTCGGCTTGATAGGCGCCCGAGATAATGCCGATTGCCAGGACGCCGGTTGCAAATGTCGGGAGCCCGACGAAGCCGGCGCTGCCGAAGAATTTTCCGATCTCGGTCAAGGCGATGCTGCCGCCATAGTAAAGCAGGTAGATCGTCAACAGATCGGGCACGCCCCTGAACACCGTGCCATAGCCCTTGGCAATCCATGACGGTAAAGCTCTCGTGGAAAGCCGGCCACCCGCAGCCATTGCGCCGAAGAGGGCGCCGAGCAGGAAGCCGAGGACGGACAGGGCAAACGTGACGCCTGCTGCCAGGAGCAGCGCGCCGCCCCAGCCGCCCTTGCCCAGGGACAGGATATGGAGTGCGTCGGTCATGTGAAACCTGATTGATCAGGGGCGTCCGGCCGATCGGGCGACACCGACCGGCCGTACAGATCCCCAAATAGTTACTTGACCGGCGTCACGTCCGTTTTCACCCATTTTTCCGAGATGCTCTTGATGGTGCCGTCGGCGATCGCGGCGCTGATCGCGTCGTTGAGCATCTGCTTGAGCTTGGTGTCTTCCTTCCTCAGGCCCGCACCGGTTCCGGCGCCGAACAGACCGCCGACAAAGCCGGGCCCCGCTACCGTGAAGTTCGCGAATTCGGGTTTTGCAAGCGTCGCGGCGAGCGCCGTCTTCTGAGCGAATATCGCGTCGATGCGGCCCGCGGCCAGATCGAGATCGTGCTGCTCGGTCGTCTTGTACTCGCGGATCTCCACCGTGTCCCCGAAGTATTTCTTGACGAATTCGAGCATCGCCGTTGCCGCCTGGACGCCGACCACCTTGCCTTTCAGCAAGGGCTTCAACTTATCGATCGCGGCCTTGGTAGCAGCCTCATCGTCCATTTTGAATTTCTCGGTCGAAGCGCCGAGCTTGCCCAGGTCGCTGTCCTTGGCGGCTGCGAAACCACCGGGGTCGATCGCATAAGGCTGGGTGAAGTCGATGGTCTCGAGGCGTTTCGGCGTGATGAACATGCCGGCCATGATCACATCGAACTTGCCGACCTTCAGCGCAGGAATAAGACCGTCCCAATCCTGGGCGATGATGGTGCATTTGACCTTCATCCGCTCGCAAAGATTGTTGGCGAGATCGATCTCCAGTCCGTCGAGCTTGCCGTCGGCGTTGGTGAAGTTCCATGGAGCGTAGGCGCCCTCCGTGGCGATGGTGATGGCCTTGGGCGCGTCCTCGGCCAAGGCGGTGTGCATGAAGCCGAACATGCTGAGTGCGGCCGCAACTGCGGCCAAACGATTGAATTTCATTTGGTTCCCCTTTTTTTGGTAGGCTGATTGAACGATTCCCACGCCCGGCCGCATTGCCGGTTCGAGGCCATTCATGCCCGGTCGGCTTTCGTCACCGGCCGGGACTCACGAGCTCGGCCAGCAGCGGCGCCGTGCCGAGAACATGTTCCTGCATCACCTGTTCCGCGTGCTGTGCGTCGCCCGAGCGCAAGGCAGCGATCACGGCGGCATGCTCCTCGCGCGCGGAAAGCGGCTTGTCACAATCGTCGAACCAGATGCGCATGTAAGGCTCGATGACCACATGCAGCGCCGATATCTGGTGGACCAGCTTGGGCCTCTGGCTCAACGCACAGATGCGGCCATGGAATTCCTGGTGGCGGACAACCCAGTCGCTACCGCCGCTCTGGCCCGCGCGTTCCATGCGTTCGAGCAGGCGGTCGAATTCCTCGAACTCCTCTTCGTCGATCCGGGGCATGGCCAGCCTGACGGCCAACCCCTCCAGAACCGAGCGAATTTCGAAAATCTCATAAAGCTCGTCGACAGTCAGCCCAGCGACCACGCATCCCCGATTTGGGCGAAGAACCACCAGCCCGTCGGATGCCAGGCGCCGAAAGGCTTCCCGAACCGGCATGCGGCTCATGCCTATTTCAGCCGCGATGTCTTCGGGAATGAGGCGGTCACCCGGTTTGTAACGACCGAGGCGAAGCGCTTGCTGAAGATGCCTATATGCCTCCTCCTCTGCGGTGGCGGGCAAGCGTGGCTCGACGGAGAAGGCTGCTGGCACTTTGCACCCAAAAGTATTTTTGTATCCACGTATCATCAAATCCGGATTTGGCTGGAGCGTCAAGACCCGATCATGACGAAGTAGGGAGGGAAGGTGTGGGCGATCTCGGCTGCTTCAAAGGCACGGGGCCTGGTTCCCAGAGGTCAAATCACGGTCGCAGCCTCAATTGCCATTCGGTGCATTTGGTGCAATCTGCCCCCATGAAGATATCGGGCTCCGATCTCCATCTCTTTCGTGTCTTTGAAAGCGTGGTCCGCAATGGCGGCATGTCCGCGGCGCAGATGGAACTCTCGCTGAGCCAACCGACAGTCTCCAACCATCTGACCGCGCTTGAACAGCGGCTTGGCGTGAAGT
>NZ_RZOI01001090.1:0-1393 GCF_004022645.1 Mesorhizobium sp. M4A.F.Ca.ET.020.02.1.1
GCCATAGACCGAGCCGGGCGGCACGATGCGCGCCACGCCGCGCACATAGGCCTCGTCGGCGAAGTTCGACCAGAACAGGATGTGCGTGCCGGCGCGCCGGCTCCAGATGGCGCGGGCCACCTCGATGCCCGTTGCCTTGGGCAGTTGCAGGTCGAGCACGACATGCGGCGGCTCGCGCTCGGCCGCCATGTTGATGGCATCCTCGCCGTCGCCCGCCTCGATCACCTCGACGTCGCCAGGCCACAACTGTTCCACCGTCCGGCGCGCGAAAGTGCGATGCAGCCCGTCATTCTCGGCGATCATGACCAGCATCACGCCACCTCCGATTCCGGCTCGCTCGCCGCCATGGCCGGCTTGCCGTCAGCTGGCGCGCGATCGATCTCGATCACCACCCTGGTGCCGCCCTTGCGGCCGGCCGGCTCGAAGCGCAGCCGCGCGCCGACAAGCGCCGCCCGCGTATGCATGTGGCCGATGCCGCCCTGCGCGGCCGGGTCGATCGTGCCGCAGCCATGGCCGTCGTCGGTGACGACGACCTTGAACACGCCGTCGGTCGAGGTCAGCAGCACCTCGATCCGGCCGGGTGCAGCGTGCCGCACCGCATTGTTGATCGCTTCCTGCACGATCCGGTAGAGCGACGTGCGCATCGTCTCCGGCAGGCTGTCGGCGCTGCCGTCGCTGGTGTCGGCGATCCGCACGGCGATCGGCGGCTTCGCCCGCGCGACACTGCGGTTGAGATGCGCCTCGACGGCGTCGCGCAGCCCGAACAGCTCGAGCACGCTCGGCCGCATGTCGTCGACGATGTGGCGCAGTTCCGCCAGGCAACCGGCGATCTCCTGCTCGAGATCGGCGAGTTGGGCCGTCCGCGCCATGCCCCGGCTGCGGGAGGCCGAGACCTGGCGCGCGATGCGGGCAAGATCGGCAAGCGTCTGGTCGTGCAGGTCCATGGCCATGCGGCGGCGCTCGCGCTCCATGCCTTCGGTCAGTTGCGAGGCGCCGACCCTGAGCAGTTCCGCCCGGTTGCGCGCCTCGCTCTCGGCGAGCATGGCGCGGCGCGCCTCCTCGGTCTGGATCAGCGCAAAGATGTAGGGGGCGATGAGATCGGCGCATTGCTGGGCGACGGCCACATCCGTCAGCGTGTAGCAGCCGACCTCGTGGCGGCTGATGTTGAGCGCGCCGATGACGCTGCCGCGCGCCCTGAGCGGCACGATGATGCGGCTGCGCAGCCTGGCTTCGAAGATCGGCTCGTCGAAGGCGCCGGCGAAGTGAAAGCGCTCGTCGACCAGCGCGTTGTCCGACAACAGAAAGGGCGTCTGGCCCCACAGCACGCGCCGGATCGGGCTGCCCTCGACAGGATGCTGCGCCAGATCGCTCCAACTGGTGTGGAAACCGGCTT
>NZ_RZOI01001091.1:0-1388 GCF_004022645.1 Mesorhizobium sp. M4A.F.Ca.ET.020.02.1.1
CGACACAGCCGCCGCGCCGGCCGCCTTACCGAAATTATAGGCGAAGCGCTGACCGCTCGCGCGAATGGCGGAGGGGAAAAGCTCGGTGAAGAATGGCCCCAGCGCGGCATAGTTTCCGATCGTGAAGAAGCCGAACGGCGCGCCGAGGACAATCAGCGGCCAACCCGAGAGCGGCAGGAACATATAGGCGATGGTGATCGACCAGGAGCACAGCAGAAACAGCTGGAACGTCCGCCGCCGGCCCAGGCGATCGGCCAGATATGCGCTCGCCAGGAATCCGAAGAACGAACCGCCGGTCACCACGAAGACATAATATCCCGAGGCGCCCGGCGACAGCTCGCGCACCGTCTTCATGAAGGTCGGCAGCCAGTTGACGATCGCGCCACCGACACCAATCACGCCGAATGCAAGCAACGACGAGAGCACCGTTGTCGGCAATGTTTCCGGCTGGAAGATCGCGCCCAATCCCGGACGATTTCCGGTCTTCTCGACGAGCTCGCGCGTTCTGACGAAGATCTCCGGCTCCTCGAGCTTACGCCGTAGATAGAGAACCAGAAGGCCAGGAAGGACGCCAATCATCAACAGAACACGCCATCCATAGTCCTGGGGAAAATACGCCAGGACCAATCCTGCCAATATGGCGGCCGCGCTCCATCCAACGCCGAAGCCGCTCTGGACCGTTCCGACGGCCTTGCCACGATGCTCGGCGCGGATGATCTCGCCCATGAGAACCGCGCCGGCGGCCCACTCGCCGCCGAAGCCCAGCCCCTGCAGGATGCGCAGGAACATCAGCTGCTGAAAATCCTGCGCGAAACCAGCAAGGAAGGTGAAGCTGCAGAACCACAGGATCGTGAGCTGCATGATGCGGGCCCGGCCAAAGCGGTCAGCGAGGTAGCCGCAGGCCCATCCTCCAATTGCCGCGGAGAGCAACGTTGCCGTTGCCAGATAGCCAGCCTGTGCCGTCGACATTCCCCAGGCCGCGATGAGAATTGGCAGCACGAAGCTGAAGAGCTGTGCATCCATCGCATCGACGGCCCAGCCGGCAAAACAGCCCCAGAAGGTGTTCCGCTCTCGCTCCGTCAACTCTTTGTACCAAGTGAACATTTCTTCCTCCCGTAGTTTCCTCGCGACGGCCCGCTAAACGACCAATGGTGTGAGGCCTCCGTCCATGGTCAGCGAAGCGCCGGTCACGTATGAGGATCTTGCGCTGGCGAGAAAAAGCGCGGCGTCGGCCACTTCTTCGGCCCGTGCGTAGCGCCGCAGCGGTATCCGCTGCTCATTGAGCCGCAGCAGCTCTTCCGGCGTCTTGCCGGTCATCCTGGATTCCACTTCGAGCGACAATTGCAGACGTTCGGTCATGGTAGCGGCGGGATTGAGCACGTTGACCC
>NZ_RZOI01001092.1:0-1383 GCF_004022645.1 Mesorhizobium sp. M4A.F.Ca.ET.020.02.1.1
GATGTGGAGCGCACCAATGCCGAGTTCGCCCGCCAGCGCCGGCAGGGCGTGCAGCGGCGTCTCGGCCTGGCTGTCACGCGCGGCAAGGAAGCGCTCGGCCGCCTCGACGCCGGCGAGCCCAAGCATAGCGGCATCCTGCGGGGTCAGCGGATGGCGATGGTCCGGGTGGCGGTTGAGCAGGAACATGGATCGGCGTTTCTCCGTCTTGATGGCTGAAATTTATTGCAAGGCGAGCGAGAAAGGCGCTCTATTTTGCCGCTTTAGATGCAAGTTTGTTTCGTTTTGGACCTCGCTATGTCCGTTTTGCCCGACTTCGACGCTTTCGACCGCGCCATCCTGGCCATCCTGCAGAAGGACAACACCACGCCGCAGCGGGTCATCGGCGCGACGGTCAACCTGTCGGCGCCGGCCGTGCAGCGACGCATCAAGCGCATGGAGGAGACCGGCGTCATCCGCGCCAATGTCGCGCTGGTCGACCCGGCCAAGGTCGGCCACCCGATCACGATCTTCGTCGAGGTGGAGGTCGAGAGCGAGCGCGCCGAGCTGATCGACGCCGCCAAGCGCGGCTTCGCCGAGGTGCCTGAAGTGCAGCAGTGCTATTACGTGACCGGCGAGGCCGACTTCATCCTGGTCGTCACCGTGGCGACGATGGCCGACTACGAGGCGCTGACGAGAAAACTGTTCTTCGAGAACAACAACGTCAAGCGCTTCCGCACGTTCGTCGCCATGGACCGGGTGAAGGTGGGGCTGGAGGTGCCGGTGGGGTGAGCAGATCCGCTCACCACGGCAGCCTTTTGCCGTTGCGGAACAAGCCGCCGGTCGGGCCATCGTCCGGCAAGGTCGCGGCCCAGACGATGCCGGCCGCCCCTGGCGCGACCGGGCGGCCGTCAGGCTTGCCCTTGTCGGCCTCCACCCAGTCAGGGCTGATGGCGTTGACCAGGACACCGGCGCCGCGCAGTTCGGCCGCGAGGATGCGGGTGAGCGCATTGAGCGTCGCCCTTCCGGTCGCGTAGGCCGGCGCGCCGGCGTTCATCGAGGCCAGCGAACCAGCCTCGGGAGAAACGATGACCAGCCGGCCATGACCGGAGGCGCTGAGCAGTGGCACGAAGGCGAAGGCCATCCGCCAGGCGCCCACGACATAGGTCTCGAAGGTCTTGCCGCCCAACGTGCGGTCAGGCCTCAGCGCCCGAGCGGATAGGGCGTAATGGACGGCGCCGTTGTTGACGAGTACGTCGAGCCGACCGAAACGGCGCTCCACCTCGGCTGCGGCGAGGGCCGGTCCATCAGGCGCGGCGAGATCCAGCGCGATGGCTTCGACATTGCCGCCGAGCTTCCTCGCCGCCGCCTCGCCCTTGGCGAGGTCGCGCACACCGACGAGTACGG
>NZ_RZOI01001093.1:0-1377 GCF_004022645.1 Mesorhizobium sp. M4A.F.Ca.ET.020.02.1.1
AACATGGCGAGCGCGAGCAGCGTCGCGCCGAAATAGAACGAGTCGGGACTGATGACGCCGAGATAGCGGGCCTGGAGGTTCCCGGCGATACCGCAAACGAAGCCGCTAAGGACATAGGCCAGCAGACGCACACGAAAGCCGCGTATGCCGCAAGCTTCGGCCGCGACCGGGTCTTCCCGGCATGATTTCAGTGCCAGCCCCGCAGCCGACGTGGCATGGATATGCGCGGCCAGGATAGCGAAGACGGCCCAGCCAAGCACGGCCCAGATGCCAAGGCCGGTGGGAATGCCCGCAAGCGATCCGACACCACCCGTAATGGGATCGGAATTCGCATAGACCGTGTTGATGATCGCGAGGAACGCCAGCGTGGCGATCGATGCGGCCACCCCCGAAAGCCGCATGATGAAGATGCCGCTGACCAACGCCACCAGCGCGGCAAGCAGACCGCTGGCGAGCGTGGCGAGAAAAGAAGGCCATTGCGCCGACAGGATGATCTCGGGAAGACCCGGCAGCAGCATCTTCTTCATCGCCGGCCGCATCGTCAGCCAGGCGGTGGCATAGGCCGAGACGGTGGCAAAGCCGAGATGTCCAAAGCTCAATATGCCGGAGTTGCCGACGAAGATGAAAAGCCCGACCACCAGCACGACGCTGATCAGCGCGCCTGTTCCGACGCGCACGATCAGGGGCGAGGTGAAGCCGATGAGCAGAAGCACGGCAACAAGCAGCGCCAACGAGAGGATGACCGGCGTGGCATGCCGCGAAACGAGGCGCTGAAGGGAGCGGCCGCCGATCATCTCAAATCCTCTGCGACCGGCTGCCGGCCGAGAACAGCCCGTCCGGCTTCAGCATGAGCACCGCGATGACGGCCGCGTAGACGAACGCATCGCGATAAGGGCGCGCGGCGAGCGGCAGCGCGATCTGCAGAAAGACGCTGACCAGGCCGATGAGATAGGCGCTGACCACAGCGCCGGTGAGGCTGCCCAACCCGCCGACGACGGTGGCCACGAAGGCGACCAGAAGTATGCCATCGCCCATGCGGATGTCGGCGATGCCGGTCTGCGGCAGGGTGAGCAGGCTCGCCGTGGCGGCAAGCGCGCCGGAGATGCCGAAGGCGGCAAGGATGACCCGGTCCGCCGGAACGCCCAGCATCCGCGCCATGAGGAAATTTTCCGACGACGCTCGCATGGCGGTGCCGAACCGGGTGCGCTGCAGGAAGAGTGTCAGCGCCAGCAGCGCGAGCGCCGTAACGGCCAGGATGACGAGTTGCAGCCGAGGCACCATGAGCCCGCCGATCATGATCGGCTGCGTCAGCGACGGCCAGAGATTGATCGCGATCGGGCGGCTGCCGAACATCATCAGGAGCAGGTTCTGCAGTGC
>NZ_RZOI01001094.1:0-1370 GCF_004022645.1 Mesorhizobium sp. M4A.F.Ca.ET.020.02.1.1
GCTCTAGATTCACGTGAGGGCGGTCTGCAAATGTCGATTTTCTGCGCTTCCGGTGCTCATGTACCTAAATGTACATTCCGCTCCGGTTCTCCAAATTCGCCATTTTCGACTCGCCCTGATGTGAATTCGATCGAAGTTCCAAGCCCATGATCAACCTGCCGCGCGACCGCATGGATCAAGTCGTGAAGCGTTTCGAGATGCTCGAAGCGCAGATGTCGGCCGGGCCGACTGCGGACGCCTATGTCCGGATGGCCTCGGAATACGCCGACATCCAGGAGATGGTAGCCAAGATCCGGGCGCTGCGCGCAGCCGAGCAGGAACAGGCCGACCTCGAGGCGATGCTCGCCGACAAGGGCACCGATGCCGAGATGCGGGCGCTCGCCGAGGCCGACCTTCCGCAAGTCGAGGACCGCATCGAGACGTTGCGGAAAGACATCCAGATCCTGCTCCTGCCCAAGGATGCCGCCGACGACAAGAACGCCATTCTGGAAATCCGCGCCGGCACCGGCGGCGACGAGGCGGCGTTGTTCGCCGGCGACCTGTTTCGCATGTATGAGCGCTACGCCGCCTCGCGCGGCTGGCGCTTCGAAGTGGTCTCCGCAAGCGACGGCGAGGTCGGCGGCTACAAGGAAATCATCGCCTCGGTGTCGGGCAAAGGCGTGTTCGCGCATCTGAAATTCGAGTCCGGCGTGCACCGGGTGCAGCGCGTGCCGGCGACCGAGGCTGGCGGGCGCATCCACACCTCGGCGGCGACCGTCGCCGTGCTGCCGGAAGCGGAGGAGGTCGACATCGAGATCCGGGCCGAAGACATCCGCATCGACACGATGCGCGCATCGGGTTCCGGCGGCCAGCACGTCAACACCACCGATTCGGCGGTGCGCATCACCCATTTGCCGACCGGCATCATGGTGGTGCAGGCGGAAAAGTCACAGCACCAGAACCGGGCGCGCGCCATGCAGATCCTGCGGGCGCGGCTCTATGACCTCGAACGCAGCAGGGCGGACGAGGAGCGCTCGGAATCGCGCAAGTCGCAGGTTGGCTCGGGCGACCGCTCGGAGCGCATCCGCACCTACAACTTCCCGCAAGGCCGCCTCACCGACCACCGCATCAACCTCACTCTCTACAAGCTCGACCGGGTGATGATGGGCGAGCTCGACGAGGTCGTCGACGCGCTGATCTCCGACCACCAGTCGAAACTGCTCGCCGACATTGGCCTCGATGGCTGACATTTTGCCCGGCACGCTCGGGCCGCTGCTGCGGGAGGCGCGGCAACGTCTGGCCGCCGCCGGCGTGGCCGATCCGACGCTGGATGCCAGGCTGCTCGTCGAGCATTTTTCCGGAACGACCCGCACCCAGGCCATCGCCGAGCC
>NZ_RZOI01001095.1:0-1364 GCF_004022645.1 Mesorhizobium sp. M4A.F.Ca.ET.020.02.1.1
CCGCGTCTCGGCGAGCCGCGAGGGCGTCGGCGGTCCGACCCGCACAATTGTGCTCAACCGCACCCAGGGCGAGGATGCCTCCGCCGATCTTCGCGCCTCGGAAGTCCGTTTCACCCGCTTCTTCAACTCGACGCCGATGGCTATCGCCGGCGTCGACGCCAATGGGCGCATCCTGCGCACCAACGCGCCGTTCCTCTCGCTGTTTTCCTCGGTCGTCGATCGCGACGCGGTCGACCGCCGCGTCCGGCTCGACACGGTCATCCACGAGCGCGACCGGCCGGCTTTCGCCGAGGCTTTCGAGAAGGCCAGGCAACGGCAGGCCGAAATCGAGCCGATCGACACTTTGTTGCCCGGCAACGAGGATCGGCACATCCGCTTCTACGTCAACGCGGTTGCCGAGGGCACCGGCGGCGAAGGTGCCGAGGAATCAGCCATCGTCTATGCTGTCGACACCACCGAGCAGAAGGCGCTCGAAGGCCAGATGGCGCAGAGCCAGAAGATGCAGGCGGTCGGCCAGCTCGCCGGCGGCATCGCACACGACTTCAACAATGTGCTGACCGCCATCATCATGGCGTCGGACCTGCTCTTGACCAACCACCGCCCGTCGGATCCGTCCTTCCCCGACATCATGAACATCAAGCAGAATGCCAACCGCGCGGCTTCGCTGGTCAGGCAGCTTCTCGCCTTCTCGCGCAAGCAGACCCTGCGCCCGGAAGTGCTGAACCTGACCGATGTTCTGGCCGACCTCAGGATGCTGCTCGCCCGTCTGGTCGGCAACGACATCAAGCTGAAGATCGACCACGGTCGCGATCTCTGGCCGGTCAAGGTCGATATCGGGCAGTTCGAGCAGGTGGTGGTGAACCTTGCCGTCAACGCGCGCGACGCGATGCCGGCGGGCGGCGACCTTGCGGTGCGCACCCGCAACGTCACAGCCGAGGAATGCAAGAGCTTCTCATACCGCGAGCTTACCCCGGCCGACTACGTGGTGGTCGAGATCGAGGATACCGGCACCGGCATCGCGCCGGATGTGCTGAAGAAGATATTCGAACCCTTCTTCACCACCAAGGAAGTCGGCAAGGGCACCGGCCTCGGCCTGTCGATGGTCTATGGCATCATCAAGCAGACGGGCGGGTTCATCTTCTGTGATTCGGAAGTTGGCAAGGGCACGGTATTCCGCATCTTCCTGCCGCGCCTCATCGCGGAAGTGAAGCCGGCGAGCGAAGCGGGCGAGGCGCCGGCGGCGCCAGTGAAACCGGCGGAGACGGCCAAGGACCTGTCGGGTTCGGCGACTGTGCTGCTCGTCGAGGACGAAGACGCCGTTCGCATGGGCGGCATGCGGGCACTGACATCGCGCGGCTATACCG
>NZ_RZOI01001096.1:0-1359 GCF_004022645.1 Mesorhizobium sp. M4A.F.Ca.ET.020.02.1.1
GACTACGCCCGCTTCGGCAAGCTGATCCTGGACAATGGCGGCGGCGTGGTGCCGGCCGAGTGGATCGAGGCGACGCGCACCGGCAGGCACGGCCCGGGCTTCAATCCCAGCCTGCCCGAAGGCAGCTACCGCAACCAGTTCTGGATCGAGGATCCGCGCTCGCGCGCGCTAATGTGCCGGGGTGTGTTCGGGCAGCTTATCCACATCGGCTGGGACAACAGAATGGTCGTGGTGAAGCTTTCGACCTATCCGGATTTCACCAACACAGCCTATTCGGTGGCGACGCTGAAGGCCGTGCACGCCATAGCCGCCGCGCTGGCCTGACCCACAAGCAAGCAGAGGATCCCGGAGACCGTCATGACCGGCAGGACCGCGTTCGAGACAAGATATGGCTTTGCCCGCAACGCGGTGCTGCTCTCCAACTGGCGCGAAAGCCCGTTCAATCGCTGGTCGTTCCAGAATGTCGGCGAGCTGGTGCCGAGCGCGCCCTTCGCATCCGCCAGCGGCAGCGAGGCGCCCCCGCAGGCGCTTGGCGGGCTGCTCGACGAAAAGGTCGCCTCGGCAAATGCGCCGGAAACGGTCGCGGCATTTCTCCAGCGCTCGGATACCGATGCGCTGACCATTATGAAGGGCGGCAAATGGGTCGGCGACTGGTTGGCGCCGCATATGGAATTTGGCGCCCGCCACATCATCTTCTCGATCAGCAAGTCGTTCACCGCCATTCTCGCCGGCATACTGGAAGGCGAGGGGGTGTTCGACCCGGAAGCGCCCGTCGTCAACTACATCCCTGAGGCCAAAAGCTCTGCCTATGGCGATGCAAGCTGCCGGCACGTGCTCGACATGACCGTCAGCCTCGATTTCGAGGAGGCCTATCTCGATCCCGAGAGCGCATTTGCCCGCTATCGCCGCGCCACGCTGTGGAATCCGGGCGGCGGGTCCGAAAGCCTCAAGGCGTTTCTCCTGACGTTGCAGCGTCTCGGCGAGCCACACGGCCGGACCTATCGCTACCGCTCGCCCAATTCCGATTTGCTCGGCGCGCTGCTGGAGCGGGCGTCGGGCCAGCGCATCGCCGATCTTCTGCGAGATAAATTGTGGCTGCCGCTCGGCGCGACGAGCGAGGGCTCGATCGCCGTCGACATGGAAGGCACGGCGCGCACCGCCGGCGGTATTTCGGTGACGCCGCGCGACCTGGCGCGGGTCGGCGAGATGATGCGGCAGGGCGGCATGGCCAATGGCCGCCGCATCGTGCCGGATGCCTGGGTCCGTGACACGGTTTCAACCGGCGGCAGCTTCGAGGCCTGGCAGCGCGGCACGATGGCGTTTCTCTTTCCCAAGGGCCGCTACCGCAACAAATGGTAC
>NZ_RZOI01001097.1:0-1358 GCF_004022645.1 Mesorhizobium sp. M4A.F.Ca.ET.020.02.1.1
CCTCTTCGCCTTTGCCGGAGTCACCCGAGCAGGTCACTGGCTGACCGAGCGCCGCAATCTGCCTGTCGGCGACTTCGCCGACATCGGCGGCGCGCGCATCCACTATGTCCATGTCCCGGCGCCGGCGAACCCGGAGTTGCCGCCGATCGTCTTCCTCCACGGCGCCAGCGCCAATCTCAAGGATCAGATGCTGCCCCTGCGGCCGCTGCTCGAAGGCCGCGCCGAGATGCTGTTCCTGGATCGGCCCGGATTCGGCTGGTCCGGACGCGGCGACAATGAGACCTTGCCCGCGCAGGCCAACACCATCGCTGCGCTGATGGATCGCCTTGGCATGAAGACGGCGATCATCGTCGGCCATTCCTTCGGCGGCGCGGTCGCCACCGCCTTTGCCCGCAAGCATCCGGACAAGACGCAGGGCCTCGTCTTCCTGTCGCCGGCCAGCCATCCTTGGCCAGGCGGCGCGACTGCCTGGTACTACAATCTGACAGCCATTCCCCTGATCGGTCCGCTGTTTTCCGAGACACTGGCCTATCCAGCGGGAGCGTTGCGCATCGATGCCGCCACCGCCTGCGTCTTTGCCCCCAACAAGGTGCCGGACGGCTACGTCGCCGCCGCCTCGATCCCGCTTGTTCTGCGGCCTGGCGCCTTTCGCGCCAACGCCGCCGACGTGGCGGGGCTCTACAGCTACGCGCGCGATGCCTCGACGCACTACCGCGACATCAAGGCGCCGACCGTGATCATTTCCGGCGATCGCGATAAGGTCGTCTACGCGACCATCCATTCGACCGGCCTTGCCCGCGATATCCCCGGCGCTGAGCTAGTCTGGGTGCATAATCTCGGCCACAAGCCTGACTGGATCGCGGCTGACCTGGTCGTCGGCGGCATCGAGAAGACCGCCGGCAGGGCCATCGACCTGCAGTCGATGGCAAAGGCCGTGGAAGCGCGCATCGCCGGCGACGCGCAAGGCGCCGACGCATGTCCCGACCTCAAGGCACCGGAAGCCGAGCTGGCGCCGACCTGAAACGATCAGGCCGGGCGGCTGCCTTGGGTCTCAGACCCGACATACGCAATGCGCAGCATGTTGGTCGAGCCAGGCGTCCTGAGCGGCACGCCCGCGGTGATGATGACGCGGTCGCCCGGCTTGCCGAAGCCCTCGTCGATTGCGATGCGGCAGGCGCGGTCGACCATGTCGTCGAGGTCGATGGCATCGGGCGACACCACGCAATGCGTGCCCCACAGTAGCGACAGCCGCCGCGCCGTGTTGAGGATCGGCGACAGCGCCACGATCGGCACTTGCGGCCGCTCGCGCGCGAAATCGCCGAGACGCTGAAACTGTCGGCGATCGTCACCTATACGGC
>NZ_RZOI01001098.1:0-1355 GCF_004022645.1 Mesorhizobium sp. M4A.F.Ca.ET.020.02.1.1
GGCGGGTGAGGGTGATGGGGGTTTTGCCAAGTACCGCATCGCTCTTTGACGGCTGGTGCGGCAACAACGTCGCCGGCAGCCGAACACCGCGTGCTCGCACGGTGTTGCGGATGCTAGGCCTTATAGACCACCTGGCGGACATCGATGTAGCTGGCGCGGAAGCCGGCTTCGCAATAGTGCAGATAGAACTCCCAGAGCTTCTTGAAGCGCTCGTCGAAGCCGAGCGGGACGATCTTTTCCCACGAGCCCCAGAAGCGCTGGCGCCACTCGGCGAGCGTGCGGGCATAGTCCTGCGGGAAGACGCGCTCGCGCAGATGCGCGAGGCCGTGATCCTTGCCGAGAGCCTTGAGGATCGAGGGTGTCGGCAGCATGCCGCCAGGGAAGACATAGCGCTGGATGAAATCGGGGCGCGCGCGATACGCCTCGTAGGCGGCCTCGTTGATGGTGATGATCTGCAGGCCGGCCGTGCCGCCGGGCTTCAGGCAGGTCTTCATCTTGCCGAAGAACACCGGCCAGTATTTCTCGCCGACCGCCTCGAACATCTCGATCGATGCGATCCGGTCGTAAGTGCCGGTCTCGTCTCGATAATCCTGCAGCTTGATGTCGACCTTGTCGGCAAGCCCGGCTTTCTGGATACGCGCTTTGGCGAAGTCATGCTGTTCGCGGCTGATGGTCAATCCGGTGACGCGGCAACCGATCTCGCGCGCGGCGAATTCGGCAAAGCCGCCCCAGCCGCAGCCTATCTCCAGCACATGGTCCTTCCTGCCGATGCCGGTATCTTTTGCCAGCGCGCGATATTTGGCGGCCTGGGCGCTTTCGAGATCGTTGGCGCCCGTCGCATAAAGCGCCGACGAATAGGTCATGCTCGGATCCAGCCATTTCTCGTAGAAGGCGTTGCCGAGATCGTAGTGCGCCGAGATGTTGCGTCGCGACCCGGTATGCGTGTTTTCGTTGAACCAATGGCGGATGCGCTGGACGGCGTTGATGAGCCAGTTGGCGCCGCCGGCGACCTTCTCGCCGAGGGCGGAATTGACCACGAACAGCTCGAGGAAGCTGGTGACGTCCGGGCTGTCCCAATCGCCGTCCATGTAGGATTCTGCAAGACCGATCGTGCCGCCGGAGAAGGCGCGTCCGGGCAGACGCCAGTTCTTCAGCACCAGTTCGGCATCGGGACCTGGCGCCTTGCCGCCGACGAGGACAGCGCGGCCGTCCGGCATCCTGACCTTGAGCGAGCCGCGCGGCAGGTTCATGGCCGCCAAAAGTACCATGCGCGCCTTGGCCGGCAATCCCTTGACGATCTCGGCGAAATTCAATTCGTCAAGCAGCACCGCATCGCCAGACGCAATGCCAGGATC
>NZ_RZOI01001099.1:0-1349 GCF_004022645.1 Mesorhizobium sp. M4A.F.Ca.ET.020.02.1.1
GAAACCGGCCGGCGCATGGTCGAGATGGTCGATCGCCTTTTGCAGGTCGAGGAAGAAACGCTCCTGCTCGGCCCGCTCTTGCGAGATATCGGCAAGCTGCCAGGCAAGCATCGGCAGCCGCTGGCCCGGCACATTGAAAGCGCGTGCGCGGGTGCGGTACCAGTGCGCACCGGGCTCCGCGCCGGGGCGGATGGATTGCGCAAGCCTGAACTCGCCATCGCCCGCCTGGCCGTCGCGCAGGCCCGATGCCAGCCGGTAGATGGTCATGGAGGCCTCTGGAACGTCCGACAGCAGCCCTTCGACCGTCTTGAGGTCGGCCGCCGACGAAGCGCCCGTCATATCGGCATAGGCACGGTTGGCGTAGATGATACGGGCCTTGGTATCCGTGACCAGCAGGCCTTGCGACATCGAATCGACAAAGGCTTTGGACAGTTCGTCGCTGGTCGAGCGCGGCGCGACCTGAACGAAGCCGATAGCGGTGGCAAACAGGAAGCCGACGCCGATCATCGCCAGCACGCCGAGCATGCCGAGCAGGAAGGGATCGCCGAGGCGCTCGCGGAAAAGCCCGAAAACGATCGCCGCACCGGTCAGGACAACGATGAAGATGATGAGCCGGGTCACGGCACCCGGACGCGTGTTCTGGTCGACGATCGGTACCGGATAGAAATCGCCGCGCGTTTCCTTGGCCATGTGCCCCCTGCTCGTGATTCCGGTGCCCGACACCCCGCGGACGGCCGGTTGAATCACATTCTCCTGTAGCGGAAAAGGCCCCGGCGGCAAATGTCAGATAAAAATGGCGCCGGGCAATGGATTCGTGTTTCAAACTGTTCACGAAGCGTGATGCCAACTTGCGGCGGCTGGTCCGCACGGTTTAGTGTCGCGTCACCTCAAAAAAGGGCGGTGCACCGATGCTGCAGTGGCTGGATAGCGTGGCGGGTCCTGGTTATGTCGCCGCAATCCTGTGGACGTTTGCCGCGCTCGTTCTGCTGGTGGTCGTTCTCCTCATCATCAAGCTGGTGCGCAGCCTGACGTTCGGGACATTCGTCGCCGGCGGCCGCAACCGCAAGACCAGGCTGGCCGTCATGGACGCCACGGCGGTCGACAGTCACCGCCGGTTGGTGCTGGTGCGCCGCGACGACATTGAACACCTCATCCTGATCGGCGGCCCGACCGACGTCGTCGTCGAGCGCGACATCAGGCTTGCAGCACCGCGCCGCCCGGCATTGACCGGAGACAGCGGCCAGCAGCAGGCCCAGGCGCCGCGGCCGCGCCCCACCCAGCCGGCACCCGCGCCTGCAAGGCAGGCGCCACCCCAGCAGCAGCCGGCAAGCGCCACGCCGCTCCCTGCC
>NZ_RZOI01000109.1:0-11903 GCF_004022645.1 Mesorhizobium sp. M4A.F.Ca.ET.020.02.1.1
ATGCGGGCCCGTGCCGGTGACATTAGCCACATCGACGCCGGCATCCTTGGCGATGCGTCGGGCAAGCGGTGACGCGAAGGTGCGCTCGCCGCCAGCGTGGCCATTAGCAACCGGAGCGGGCTCTGCCTTGGCCGGCGCGGGCGCCACGGCGGCTGCCGGCTTCGGCGCTTCCGCCTTCGGGGCCTCGGCTTTCGGAGCCTCGGCTTTGGGCGCGGCACCGCCATCGCCCTTCGCCGCGGCGCCGGCATCCTCGCCTTCGCCGGCAAGAATGGCGATCAGCGCATTGACCTTGACGCCTTCGGTGCCGGCCGGAACGACCAGCTTGGCGACGGTGCCTTCATCGACGGCCTCGACTTCCATCGTCGCCTTGTCGGTCTCGATCTCGGCGATCACGTCGCCCGGCGAGACCTTATCGCCTTCCTTGACCAGCCACTTGGCGAGATTGCCTTCTTCCATCGTTGGCGAGAGCGCCGGCATGGTGATGTTGATGGGCATCGCTCACTCCTGAATGAATTTGAACAGGCCGCGCATGACGGTCAGCGTGGCGACGATAAACACAGGTGGCAAGACCCCGAAATGAAAGCTGCTTTTACTCATTTCGAGGCTCATCATGCCACCGGTTTGATCAACCTGTGCGGAACCAGTTGCGACAATTGCCAGGACAAGCGAAGCGACGCCGCTGAGCACCAGCAAGACCGCATCGAACTTTCCTGTCATCGAGCGCACGAAAAAGGCCACGGCAATGGTAGGGACAATGACGGCGGCCAGAACCCAGAGAGACGGCATCCGCGTTGTTTCCTAGCGATAGGTGACTGCTTTGACCGCCTCGACGACCTCGCCGACATTGGGCAACGCCAGCTTTTCGAGGTTCGCCGCGTAAGGCATCGGCACGTCCTTGCCGGCGATGGTGATGACCGGCGCGTCGAGGAAGTCGAAGGCGCGCTGCGACACCTGGTTGGCGATATGGTCGCCGACCGAGCTCTGCGGGAAACCTTCCTCGACCACGATCAGGCGATTGGTCTTCTTCACCGAAGCGATGATGGTGTCGAAGTCGAGCGGACGGATCGACCTGAGGTCGATGATCTCGGCGTCAATGCCCATGCCGCGTAGTTCAGCCTCGGCCTTCACCGCATAGGTCATGCCGATGCCGAAGGAGACGATGCTAACGTCCTTGCCCGGCTTGTGGATGCGCGCCTTGCCGATCGGCAGCACGAAATCATCGAGTTTCGGCACGTCGAAGGACTGGCCGTAGAGGATCTCGTTCTCCAGGAAGATGACCGGGTTCGGATCGCGGATCGCGGCCTTCAGTAGGCCCTTGGCGTCGGCGGCCGTGTACGGCATCACCACCTTCAGCCCGGGAACATGGCTGTACCAGGCGGCATAGCACTGCGAGTGTTGGGCGGCGACGCGGGCGGCGGCACCGTTCGGCCCACGGAAGACGATCGGCGCGCCCATCTGGCCACCCGACATATAGAGCGTCTTGGCGGCTGAGTTGATGATCTGGTCGATCGCCTGCATGGCGAAGTTGAAGGTCATGAACTCGACGATCGGCTTCAGGCCAGCCATCGCGGCGCCGACGCCGACGCCGGCGAAGCCGTGCTCGGTGATCGGCGTGTCGACGACGCGGCGCGGTCCGAATTCCTGCAGCAGGCCTTGCGTGATCTTGTAGGCGCCCTGGTACTCGGCGACCTCCTCGCCCATGACGAAGACGTCGCCGTCGCGGCGCATTTCCTCCGCCATGGCGTCACGCAGCGCCTCGCGCACCGTGGTCGACACCATCTCGGTGCCGGCCGGGATGTCCGGATCGGCGGCGACTTCCGCTCTCGGCGCCGCCGCGACGGGTGCCGCGGCCTCGCTCTTGGCCGCAACAGGCGCAGGTGCTGCCGCCTCAGGCCTGGCAGGCTCCTCGCCGATGCCTTCGCCGGCCTTGTCGACGTCCTCGCCGTCAACCGCGATCACGGCGATAACGGCGTTGACCTTGACACCTTCGGTACCGGCGGGAACCACGATCTTGGCGAGCGTGCCCTCGTCGACGGCTTCGACTTCCATCGTCGCCTTGTCGGTCTCGATCTCGGCGATGACGTCACCGGCGACGATCTTGTCGCCCTCGTTCTTCAGCCATTTGGAAAGATTGCCCTCTTCCATCGTCGGCGAGAGCGCGGGCATGAGAATTTCGATCGGCATGTCCTTGCCCTCCCTTTACAGTACGATGTCGGTCCAGAGCTCGGACGGATCCGGCTCGGCGTCGTTCTGGGCAAATTCGGCGGCGTCGGCGACGATGTCGCGGACCTCCTTGTCGATGGCCTTGAGCTCGTCCTCGCTGGCCCATTTCTTGTCGAGCAGCCGCGCCCTGACCTGCTCGATCGGGTCATGCTCGGAGCGCATCTTCTGCACTTCTTCCTTGGAGCGGTACTTCGCCGGATCGGACATCGAATGGCCGCGATAGCGGTAGGTCTGCATCTCCAGGATCAGCGGGCCGTTGCCGGCGCGGCACCATTCGGTGGCGAGATCGGCGGCGGACTTGACGGCGCGCACGTCCATGCCGTCGACCTGGATGCCGGGGATCTTGAAGGAAGCGCCGCGATGCGAGAAATCGGTCTCGGCGGAGGAGCGCGACACCGAGGTGCCCATGGCATAGCGGTTGTTCTCGATGATGAAGATCACCGGCAGCTTCCACAGCGAGGCCATGTTGAAGCTTTCGTAGACCTGGCCCTGGTTGGCGGCGCCGTCGCCGAAATAGGTCAGCGAGACGTTCTTGTTCTCGCGATAGCGGTTGGCGAAAGCGAGACCGGTGCCGAGCGAGACCTGCGCGCCGACAATGCCGTGGCCGCCATAGAAATGCTTCTCCTTGGAGAACATGTGCATGGAGCCGCCCTTGCCCTTGGACAGGCCGCCCCGGCGCCCGGTGAGCTCCGCCATGACGCCGCGCGGCGACAGGTCCATCGCCAGCATGTGGCCGTGGTCGCGATAGGCGGTGATCATCTGGTCGCCTTCGATCAGCGCCATCTTCATGCCGGTGACGACGGCTTCCTGACCGATATAGAGGTGGCAGAAGCCGCCGATGAAGCCCATGCCGTAGAGCTGGCCGGCCTTTTCCTCGAAGCGGCGGATGAGCAGCATGTGCCGGTAGGCGGCGAGCTCGTCTTCCTTGGTGAAGTCGGCAGGCTTCGGGGCCGAGAGCCCTTGTGATTTACCGTCGTTTTTGGATTTGGCAGGCGCTTTTCTGGCGGCGGTGGCCATGCATCACTCCCTGTTGGCGTCTCTTCGCGGACATTTAGAGCAGGATGAAATCCGCTCCGAGGGAGATCGTCTCTCCCCACCGATTTGAGCGAGGCTAACATGCGGGAAAGCATTGCGCCATGCTGAAAAATGCATGGCTGGCATGCGTCTAAGCGATTAAAATCATTGAAAATATAGGCGATTAACTGGAATTCAGTTATTTCGCTGATACCGGCAACATGACGGTGATTTCGTCGGCGTGGGAGAGATTGAGCGCCTTACGAGCCTGCTCGTCAAGCATATCTTTCTCCAGCGTGCCCTCGTGCATGAGCTGGACCCGCCGCTCGAGATCGACCCGGCGCGCCTTGACGGTGTCGAGCTGCGCCTGCAGTTCGACCGCTCTGGCTTGGAGCTGATACTTGGAATAGATGCCGAACTCGCCGTGATAGGCGTGGAAGCCGAAATAGGCCAGGAACAGCACGCAGAGCGAGGGGACGATCAGCCGGCCGGTGTTTCTCTGCTTGTGCTGACGTGTCCACATGATCCAGATCCTCGCGGCCGCGAACCCGAACGGCCCCAGAATCTTTTTCGCTCCATTGTGCTTAATGGACGGTTACGGATGGACGTATCCAGTGCCCCAAAACGAAAAAGGGCGGGGAACGCCCGCCCTTCCTAGACACAACGATGGGATGCCAGATCAGGCCTTGACCACCGACTTGCCGGCGTAGCGTGCCTGCTTGCCCAGCTCTTCCTCGATGCGGATCAGCTGGTTGTACTTGGCCATGCGGTCGGAGCGCGACAGCGAGCCGGTCTTGATCTGTCCGCAATTGGTGGCGACAGCGAGATCGGCGATGGTCGAGTCCTCGGTCTCGCCCGAGCGGTGTGACATCACCGCGGTGTAGCCGGCCTTGTGCGCGGTCTCGACGGCGTCGAGCGTTTCGGTCAGCGAGCCGATCTGGTTGACCTTGACCAGGATCGAATTGGCGACGCCCATGCGGATGCCGTCGCGAAGCCTTGCCGTGTTGGTGACAAACAGATCGTCGCCGACAAGCTGCGTCTTCTTGCCGATGAGGTCGGTCAGGATCTTCCAGCCTTCCCAGTCGTCCTCGGCAAGGCCGTCCTCGATGGTGATGATCGGGTAGTCGGATGCGAGCTTGGCCAGGTACTTGGCCTGCGCCTTCGGATCGCGGGTCTTCTTCTCGCCCTCATAGACGTAGTTGCCGTCCTTGAAGAACTCGGTCGCTGCGCAATCGAGGCCGAGCGCAACGTCCTCGCCCGGCCTGAAGCCGGCCTTCTCGATCGATTCCATGATGAAATCGAGCGCTGAGGGTGCGCTCTTCAGATTGGGGGCGAAGCCGCCCTCGTCGCCGACATTGGTGTTGTGGCCGGCATCCTTGAGCTTCTTGCGCAGCGTGTGGAAGATTTCCGAGCCCCAGCGCACGCCGTCGCGCAGCGTCGGCGCGCCGACCGGCAGGATCATGAATTCCTGGAAGTCGATCGGATTGTCGGCATGCGCGCCGCCATTGATGATGTTCATCATCGGCACAGGCAGCACGTGCGCCTTGGCGCCGCCGACATAGCGGTAGAGCGGCAGGCCGGCCGCTTCGGCCGCGGCCTTGGCGACCGCCAGCGACACGCCGAGGATGGCATTGGCGCCGAGCCGGCTCTTGTTCGGCGTGCCGTCGAGCTCGATCATCGTCTGGTCGATGTGGATCTGGTTCTCGGCTTCCATGCCGCCGATCGCCTCGAACAGCTCGCCGTTGACGGCCTCGACGGCGCGCTGGACGCCCTTGCCGAGATAGCGCGGTCCGCCGTCGCGCAGCTCGACCGCTTCATGGGCGCCGGTCGATGCGCCTGACGGTACCGCGGCGCGGCCCATCGAGCCGTCTTCCAGCACCACGTCGACCTCGACGGTGGGATTTCCACGGCTGTCCAGGATTTCACGCCCGACTATGTCGACGATGGCGGTCATTGCGATGTCCCCGATTGATCGATTGAAGCGTCGCGCCCCTCTTAGCCAAAGTGCCGCAAAAGGCAATCGGGCCGCTCGCAAATATTGCCGCCCGGCCGATTCACGAAGCGCAAATTTCTGTCATCATAAGTCATGCGCGGCACGCCGCTTTCTGGTCTATGATTCTGCTTGCGCGGGGCGAAACAGGAGGAGTTTCGCCATGTCCCAGTTGAGCGGTATCGTGAGTTTGTTCCTGATCGCGGCAGCGTTCCTGACGTCGTGCGACAACCAGCAGCCCCAGCAGGGCGCCGCGCAACTGTCGACACTACAGGCAGCGCAGTAGGATCTTCCAGAAGAAGGGCCCCCGCATGTGCGGGGGCCTTTCGATTGCGACCTGCCGACTTGGCGATCAATGCCAGTAGGGCTTTACGTGGTAGTATTCGAATGACGCATCGCGTGCCGCCTCGCCGTCGGCGCCGGTTAGCTCGTCGATCGAATAGGCCGGGGCGGCCTTGAGCTGCTCCTTCGTGAAAGCGACGACGTAGCCGCCCATATTTTCGTCATAATCGAGGCTTGCCCACGGAATGGCGTGATACTTCTCGCCCATGCCGAGGAAACCTCCGAAGCCGATGACGGCGAACATGATGCCGTTCGACATCTTGTCCAGCATGACGTCCTCAATGCTGCCGATACTGTCGCCTGCGGTATTGTAGACCGACGTGCCGATGACGCGCGAGGCGGCAATGGCTTCGGTGTGGCCAGACGGCGTAGTCATAGTGCTGCTCCTCTCGGTTAATGCCTGTTTTGACAATGAGGGGAGCGGGCGAAGGTTCCCGACTTTGTGCTTAGCTGTCGGTGAGGATGAACGTCACTTTCATGTTGACGCGATAGGCGATGATCTTGCCATCCGCGACGACGATCTTCTGGTCCTGGATCCAGGCGCCCTCGACGTTCTTCAAAGTTTTTGCGGCGCGGGCAATGCCCTTCTCGATGGCGTCCTGAAAGCTCTTTTTGGACGATGACGTGATTTCGGTGACGCGGGCGACAGACATGGCTTCCTCCTGCCAAGACGCACATTTGCGAGGATGAGGGTAACGCCGGGTATCTGCAACCACAAGCCGGCGCACGAATGGCCCGGACCAGCGCTGATGTCAGCGCCCCTTGGCTACGCGGTCGAACGCCATCAGCCTTTCGAGCAATGCCGGAAGGTCCTTCAACGGCACCATGTTAGGGCCGTCGGAGGGAGCATTGTCGGGATCCTGGTGCGTCTCGATGAACACGCCGGCAACCCCGACCGCCACCGCCGCGCGCGAGAGCGTCTCGACGAAGCGGCGCTCGCCGCCGGTCGAGCCGCCCTGCCCGCCTGGCTGCTGCACCGAATGCGTGGCGTCGAAAATCACCGGCGCTCCGATCTCGGCCATGACCGGCAGCGCGCGCATGTCGGAGACCAGCGTGTTGTAACCGAAGGAGGCGCCGCGCTCGGTCACCAGCACATTGGCATTGCCGGACCCGGTGACCTTGGCGACGACATTCTTCATGTCCCACGGCGCCAGGAACTGCCCCTTCTTCACATTCACGACCTTGCCGGTCAGCGCCGCGGCGATCAAAAGGTCGGTCTGGCGGCTGAGAAAGGCCGGTATCTGCAGGATGTCGACATGCGGGGCGACCAATGCGCACTGCTCGTCGGTGTGGACGTCGGTCAGGATCGGCAGCGCGAATTCCATGCGCAAATCGTCGAACACCGGCAGCGCCGCATCCAGCCCGGCGCCGCGCGCCCCGCTCAAGGAGGTGCGGTTGGCCTTGTCATAGCTGGTCTTGTAGACGAGCCCGATGCCGAGCTTTCCGGTGAGTTCCTTCAGCGCGCCGGCCATGTCGAAGGCATGCTGGCGCGATTCCAGCTGGCATGGCCCGGCGATCAGCGACAGCGGCGCGGCGTTCGAGAAGACGACGTTGCCGACGGTCACGGACGGATTGGGCGCCAGGGGTTTGTTCATTTTGTCTCCCGGAAGATGAAGGCGGCGCCCTGCCCGGGCGCTGGCCTGACGATAATATCATTGCCGCTCATGTGATGTGCGATGGCGTTGGCCGCAAGCAGGCGCGCGGCGATGGCGCTGCTGCGGACCGAGAAAACGATGGCGGCAAAGCGCAGATGCGGCGACGCTTCTATCGGAACGTTGCAGCGCGAGGCAAAGGTCCCGGGCTCCAGGACCGTCAGGGTTGCGTTCGGCAACTCTATCGCATCACCTTCCGAACCTTGCTTGCCGGCAGCCGTCGTGAGCAGCCCGATCTGCCCAGAAGGCCTGTCGCTCACAGCGATGACCTCGACGATGCCTGTTACGCCGTTGGCATGCGCCTGCAATGCAGTGCGGTCGATCTTCGGTGCATTGATGCGCTCACAAGCGAAAAGGAAAGCGTCATCGGCATCCTTGCTGGCGCAGAAGGCCAGCTTGAAGGACGCCAAATCGCTCTTGCCGCTCGCATCGGTGAAAGCACGGGAGAAACTCAGCAACTCCCCCGCCGACATCCCGGCTCCGACATAACGAACATGGTCGGCGTCGGCATCGCCGGTCCCGAGCACGACAGCGGAAAAGCCTTCGCCACCGAGGTTCTGCCGGTAGAGACGATCGCGCGCGACGAACACATTGCCTTCGCCTATCGCCCGGTCCGTCTCCAGGTCGTCGCCAACCGCCAGCGGCTCCAGGTAGGTGCCGTCGGCGAAAAAGACACAGCAGTTTTCGGTGCCAAACGGGTGGATGCCGGTCGGCGCCACGACAAAACCGAGTGAACCCAGCCGCACCCGAGCGGCATCCAGGCGCGCTGTCGGCAGCACCAGATGGTCGAGCGGATGAGCCTGCGTCGTTTTGATCATGCCGGCGCGGTGTGCATTATTCCGGAAGTCGGTTCAAGGGGCTCGGCGATGTTGTCCGGCCGGCCTGCCATTCTCCGGCACCGGGGCCAGTCTTGCCATCGCGGAAGGCCACCCTAGCTCACAACCATGGGAAGAACCGTCCTCATGGCCATGACGATTGCGGCGATTGTAATTGTCGCCACGCTGGTGCTGACCGCGCCGAAACGGGGCGGCGTCGATCCGGCCGAGACATCCGCCGTTCAAACAGAGTGAGGCCGCCGGCACCTGCATTTCTTGCGGATGCAACTATATTGCTGGTATAGGCGAATTGTCGTCAACTCTGACTTGAATTGACGACATACGATAAGGTATCCCCGCGTGGGGGTCCTCAAATCTTGCCTTGAATGGATTGTTTGCGCGATTGCGGTTCGCTCCCGGATGGCGATCGTTGCTCCATTTTTAGTGGCTGAATAGAGTGGCAGATGACCGGCGACAGCACGCTCAGGATATTGCGGATCACGCCGCACTTTTATCGGCCAGGCACATGGCCGGTCGCCTTCGATCCGGTCGGCGGCCTGCAGAATCAGACATGGACAATCGCCAACGCGATGGACGAGGCCGGCGCCGCCCAGACCATTCTGACCACGTTCATTCCCGGAAGCCCGAGAGAGGTTCAGCTTTCGCCGAGGATGCGCCTCAAATGCGCAGGCTTCTGGCTGCCGGAGTTCGCCGCCGGCCCGCTGCTCTGCTTCACCTGGTTCCTGGCCGCATTGCCGGAGCTGCTTCGAGCACGCGGCCGCTATGATGTCGTCCATATCCACTTCAACCACTCGGTCTGGTGCCGGGCCATGGCCATTCTGGTCTCCAGGCTGAAGATACCTCTCGTGGTATCGATGAACACGCAGCTCTGGTCCGGGCTCCAGCATGCACTGCGGCTCAAGGGCAAGACGTATGATGTCACCCGCTGGCTGGAACGCTATGCTTTGATGTCGGCCGACCGTGTTGTCGCACTCACCGAGCGTTACGGCAGGGAAGCCGTAGCGGAAACCGGGCTGGATCGCCGCGTGGCGGTGATCGCTGACGCTGTCGACGCCGAAGCGTTCGGCCGTCCGATCGACCCGGACGCGCTTCAAGCCTTTCGCTCCGAGCATGGCATCCCCAAGGGGCGGCCTGTGGTTAGCTTCATCGGCCGCATCAGCCCGGAAAAGGGTTGGCAGGATTTGCCGGCCCTGGCCAAGCGCCTGGCCGAAAAGGGCGTGTTTTTGTTGATTTGCGGCGATGGCCCCGACCGGCGCAAACTGGAAGCGGCGCTTGCCGCCATTTCGCGCCCGGACTGTTTCGCTATCACCGGTTTTGTTTCCCCGACGGAGGTGAAAAAGGCTCTGCAGATTTCCGAAGTCCTGATTCTGCCGTCGCGGCGCGAGGTCCTGGGCAGCGTGTTGCTCGAGGCGATGGCCTCCGGCCTGCCGGCAGTCGCCTATGCCGTTGGTGGCGTCGCCGATGTCGCCGGCAATCCGCCGGCATTGGCATTGGTGCGGGACGGCCAGCGTGACGATTTGATCGCCCGCACGATCGAGCTTCTGGACGAGAATCCACTGCGAAGCACCCTGATCGAGCGCGGGCGCCAACGGGTCGGGGATTTCGCAGTGCATTCGGCGGTTGCCCTCAACCTCGAGCTTTATGCTTCGATCCTGTCGGGATCCGGCATCGGCTCGCGAAACCGGGGCGACGTCCTGGCCTTTCAGGAGGACGGCGGTTCGCCGGACGGCGCTTGATCAATTTCGTCACCACGCGCAGCCACGCCTACACCGTCCGTCATCTGGTCCGCCAATTGGGCGATGCGCGCCGCTGGAGCTACGAACGCCTTTTCCGGCAAAAGGAACTGCGCGCCGGCACTTGGGTCTTCACCGATCACGAACGGCTGTCGTCCTTCGAGATCGCGCTGGCCGCGAAGGTCGCGAACAAGCTCGAGCAAGGCGGCTCGCGGGTGCTCAACCATCCCGCTCGCTTGCGCGGCCGACACGATCTGCTGAAGGCACTGCACGAGGCCGGGATCAACCAATTCTCTGTCTGGCGTTGCGAAAGCCAGCCGCGGCCAAACTCCTTTCCGGTGTTCATCCGCAACGAGTTCGACCATCTGTCGTCCGATTTCGACCTGATCGCCGACCAACAGGCGCTCGACGCAACAATCGCCCGCATGAAGGAGAACGGCATTCCCCTGGCTGGCAAGTTGGTGATCGAATATGCCGGCCAGGAAGTCAGCCCCGGTGTGTGGCAGCGTTTCGCGACCTACCGCGTCGGCTCTCGGCTGATCGCCCACCATAATGCGGTCGACTTCCGCTGGGCAGCCAAGGATGTCGAGGACAAGACCCGTCTTCTTGCCCATCCGATGTTTGGCGCCTTCGTCGAGAATGAGCGCCGTTTCGTCACCGACAATCTCTATGAGGACGTGCTGCGACAGGCCTTTGATCTGGCTGGCATCGACTACGGCCGCGCCGACTTCTCGCTTGTGGACGGGCACCCGCAGATTTTCGAGATCAACACCAACCCGGCGCACGGCTCGCACCGCACGATCTACCGCGAGACGTTCCCGGCCAGGGTCGAGACGCAGCGGCTGAGCGAGGACAGGCTCTATGCGGCCCTGAGCGCCATCGACATGCCGATTGGCGCGGGGATCGCGCTCGACGATCCGGCGCTGCGCACACAGCAGGTATTCAGGCGGCTTTTCCTGGGGTTGAAACGTGCTTGAACGCGCCCTGCGGCAACCGCACCCTGGTGACACGCCGGTCATTTTCGAGACCGCCGACCGGTTTGATTTCGGCTCGCGGGAATTCCGCCTGCTTTTCAATCGTGCCCGGGCAACGGCTTTCCAGCATCCCGATTGGTTGACGGCCTTCTATCGCCATCTTGTGCCGGCGCATGGCGTCGAGCCGCTGGTGGTGACCGGCCGGGATGCCGCCGGCGACCTCCAACTCGTCGTGCCGCTTGTGCGCCGCCGCGCGGAGGACGGATCTCGCTCGATCGAATACGCCTTCCTTGGTGTCACCGACTATGCCTGTCCGATCGTTGCCGAAGGCCTTTGGCTCGACGAGAGGACCGCGCAGGCCTTTCACCATGCCCTAGGTTCCCACGCCGGGCTGAAAATCGGTCCGGTCCATCACCAGCATGTGCAGCAATGGCGCTCGCTGCTGGGGAGCGAGCCGCTGGCGCTTGGCTTCGGCGCGCATGCCGTGCGCTATGGCTTCCCCTATGGCGAATGGCGGCGCGCCAACCTGGGCAGCCATCGAGCGGCGGCGCTTGATCGCAAGGCACGCCGTCTCGATGATACAGGCGCGCTTCGGCTGGAGCTCCTGGAATGCGATGCGGTGCGCTCCGCAATGATGGCGGGACGCGATTTCCGGTCCGGGCGCTTTCCGGATGATCCGCTGCAGACGGCGCATGGTCTCGAATTCTACATTGATGTCGCCACCAGCGGAGCGCGCTCCGGCCTGGCTCAAACCTGGCACCTGGTTTCAGGCGAGAGCACGGTCGCTCTCGTTTTCGGGCTGATCGACAAAAGCAGCTTCCGCTACATTCTGCTCTGCTGCAACTACGTCGCCCATGCGCGCTATTCTCCGGGGCGCCTCGCGCTGGACCGCGTCATGGCGGCTTGGGCGGCCAGCGGCGGCGAGACTTTCGATTTCACCATTGGCGACGAGCCTTTCAAGGCCGATTTCGGCTGCACTCGAACCCCCATGCACGAGTTCCGCCTGTGACAGCCTTGCCGAATTCCTTGCCAGTCGCACAGGGAGAAGTCGTCACCCCCCGGATCGCGGTGGTTATCCCGGCCAGGAACCGCCGCGGCAGCCTGCCGCGCACCCTGGAATCGGTCCTGTCCGATCCTCG
>NZ_RZOI01000010.1:0-28108 GCF_004022645.1 Mesorhizobium sp. M4A.F.Ca.ET.020.02.1.1
ATCCCATGCTGAAGGTTGTCTACAAACATTGTCCGGGCAAGAGACCGGGTTCCAAATTTGCCGCACTGGCGGCGCTCGCCTCCAGCAAACAGGGAAAATATGAGGCGTTCCATCACGCCCTTATGGCTGCTCGCGGCCAGCTCAGCCAATTCGACATCTTGACTATCGCACGACACGTTGGCCTCGAGGTTGAGCAGCTCAAGCGGGACATGGAAGACCGCGCCATCGAAAACGTCCTCGAGCGCAATTGCGCGCTCGCCAAGGAGCTGTACATCAACGTCACGCCGGCGTTGGTTCTCGGCGACGAAGTGATTTCAGGTGTGCTCAAGATTCACACGCTGGAACGCTTCATCGCCAAAGAGCGGGAAGAAGCTAAGCGTCGTGCCGGATCACAACTTCGGCATTTTGACAGCGTGGCGGCCGGTGCGATCCCGTTCTTTGGCCACGAGTGCCGCTTCTCGCGCCGGGCCAAATCTCTTATATGGCCCGGCAACGCGGTGCTAGCGTGCAAAGTCCTGCATTCAGCTCGCTTTCCTCAACTTGGCCGAACGCGATCGCACAGCTCGGGATCTATTCAGCCGGTCCTGGTGTTTCCGTTCCGCCATCGGCGTCTTTCACCGAAGCCTCGCCAGAAGATAGGCGGGAGGCGCGCCGACGCCTGCTTCAGATCGCGGCCGGCGCGACGATGATCGTCATGGGCTCTCGCCCCCCTGGGGTGATCGTACAAGTCCCGATTGTCAGAAGAATCTGTTGACGTGGACGCCTCGGCGCCAAGCTCGCGCCACCTGTCGACAGCGCGGCCCTTGGCGTGTTGGATAAAGCCGCAAAGCGGTTGCAAGAAATCCCGTTCGGATTGACGAAAATGACGGTGGCCGCACCCATGCACCTCGATCATGCCATTCAAGGCCGAGGCTCTGATCGAGGTCACCTCATTGAGGATGACGGCGGCCGGAATTGCCTGGATCAAGCAGCCAACCGTGGTGCGCGACACCTCATTTATTGAATTGAGGGTGGCGCCGGTGTTCCGGCATTGAAGTCCTGATATCAATTGTGCGACAGGCTGCCTCATCGAACCGCTGGCGGAGGCAAGCGTGGGCTGCAGCACCAGATCACAGGCATGCCGCCAGCGAGGCCATCCCATGTGCTTAATGGCCATGCCGCCAAGATCGAATTCGCTACCCGCATGAAACCTTGGTGTGGTGGAGGTGTTGAGAGGCACCTGCGCTAGGCTGGCGAACGGTTAGAAGCGGGCAAAACCCGTAGCTCAGCTCATAGCCCGCCTAAACAAAGGCGGGCATCGTAGAAGGCCGCAGTCCTTCGGACTTAGGTCCAAAAGAGCGGCCCAGGTGATTTCGCAAGCCGGGCGGGGGTTTGCGCCGTTCGCATCAAGAGCTGTCCGCCCGGCCAATTCTGTCCCTCACATAAGCTGGCGGTCAGCCGCAAACGGTATACCAGCTGTCGAATCGGCCATTGTTTGGAGCCGCACACAGAGCGCCGTAACAAACCTTCTCACCCTTGAAGTAGGCCAGGAACTGCAGCAAATGCGATATTTCGTCCTGTTCATCTTGGTCCCGGATACGCTCCGGACCGCCCTGCGATTTCAATGCCATCTCGATCAACTCGATCGCCCGATCTTTGTTGCCGCTCTCGTGATAGTACAGGGCTGCCAAACGATAAGGCAGGAGCTTACGTTTGTCGCTTTCCGGGGGATTCAGTGCCAGGATGTGTTCGGACAGCTGTTTTCCCATCGCCAAGCGCTCAGCAGACGGAAAGTGCGAATGGTCAAGGTTCGGAAAGAAGAGCTCGTCTAACGCCGCAACCATCCAATTCTCGGAGTTTCTGTTGATCGCGTCGCGAACGAATTGGCGCATGACGGGCAAGCCGACCTGCATGTCCTTCATTTTGTGAAGCAACAGATTCACATGAGAACGGCGGAAACCGAGGTTGTCCGGCATCAAGGCGATGCCTTCTTCGATCGCCGAGAGCGCCGTCTTCCAATCCTTTTTCTCGACCGCCGCCCGATATCTGTCCTTGATCGGCTTCTTCAGCGCTTGTTCGCGCGCTATGGGTTCGCCTTCCGCGATCCGCTCCGCATCGGCGGATTTTGCCTGATCGCTGGTGCGCCAGCTGCCGTTAAGCACCTTCGGCAAGACCTCATCGAGTTCCGTCGGTTGACCAATAAAGGCGATGCAGCCGTCTCGGTCGACCACGAAACTGGTGGGAATCCAGAAAGAAAAGCTGGGCTCCATCCAAAGCTTGTCCATTTCGCCTGTGGAGTCGAATGCGATCCGATAGTTCAGATTCGGGAACTTTTCCGTCAACCAAGCGTCCAACGTGCTTCGGGCCTCATCGGCCGTTGGAGCGCGTTCACTAGCCGCGACTCCTACGATCTCAACGCCGCTTTCCCTGTATTTCTCCTGCAGCTGCATCAGATGGGGCATCCCGTCCACACACGAACCGCACCAAGTTGCCCAAAATTCGACGATGTACACTTTGCCGGGCTCGAAGCTGGTGAGGGGCTCGCCACGCAGCCAGGTTTCCGCTTGAATCGAAGGAGCCGGGGACTCGATCTGCAACACCACGTTGTTCTCCAAAGCCGTTGTCAAAGGTTGTGAGATTTTCTGCACGAGCTTATTTCCCTCTCAGAGACGGCACACGGTTCAGGGGAGAGAACATCCTCGTCTGCTCCATTGCATACCGTCCTGCTGCAAGCGTTGCAAGGTCCATGCCAGCGGGCTCAGCGCGCAAGTGCATGAATATGCTTTGAAAACCCTCCGCAGTGCCCGGATGGCGGTTGGATTGAACCTGACAAGTTTCTGCCTTTGTCAGGTTTTGAACGCGCATTGCCCGTGTTTCGCGCCGCCAGAAAAGCCTGGCCCATCCGCACGATCCTGAAGCCCAAACCGTCGAACACGTGCGACACCGCCGCAATATGTCGTGCCATGCATCGATGCCAAGCGCCTCGGCGTTGAGCTCGCAGCTTGCCAGAACATCATCGACGAGACGTTCAAGCTCGACCCGGGAACGGGAAAACGGCCCGAGGTTTGGCCTTGGTCGGGACGGCCGAACGGCAATATCGCCGAGAGGGAAAGACGCAGAAGAAGATCATCACACCCGGCGAGCCGAAAGTGTCGGCAAGCCATCGCAGAAGGCAGCAAACATGCAGGCCCGACGTATCGCTGGGCGATCTGAGGGAGTGGCATACGTTGCGCGCCTGGTGCAGAAATTGCTCGCATCATGCCGAAGTAAGGTCGGCCGCGCTAATCCGCCGGTATGGCAAAGGCGCACTATTCAGCACGGTCGAGGGCACTTGGTTGCCCGGGAATTGAACCGGCTCATCACTGGTCAGTGATAATGCCAGCGAGTTCATCTCGAACGCCATCCTCTCCTGCGCGGATCAGAACCGGTCGAATGGCATTCCATGCGCATGGCAAGCATCGCTATCGCCTGTGGCGCGCCGACTGCAACACCGCGCGGCCGCACTCCCAAATCGCCTGGCAGACACCGGCCAAGTTCGCCACCACCTTCAATCCGCGACGGTCGCTCGCGCTGCGCTATGCGAAAGGCTCCGCGCCAGCCCCCGTCGCTTCACCCGCCCAGCAGCGCACAACCCACGCCGGAAACGAACCCAAAACTGGAGAAACTCGGGGCGACGTCATTTAGATTCCACCCATGCAGAGGTACTTCATTTCGAGGTAGTCTTCGAGCCCGTGGCGGGAACCCTCCCGCCCGATGCCGGACTGCTTCATGCCGCCAAAGGGCGCCGCTTCCGAAGACATACGCCCCGTATTGATGCCAATCATGCCATATTCCAATGCCTCGGCCACGCGCCAGACACGCCTCAGGTTCGAGGCATGGAAAGGTGGCGAGCCCGTAAATCGTGTCGTTTGCCTCACAGACAACCTGATCCGCATCGTGGAAGCGGATGATCGGCGCCAACGGCCCGAAAGTCTCCTCTTGCGCAACCGCCATGATGCTGGAGATCTCGGTGAGGACTGTGGGTTTGAAAAAGGTGCCATCCTTGCCGATACGTTCGGCCCCGCATCGAATTATCCCACCCTTGGCAACGGCATCTGCGATGTGGGACTCGATCTTGGCCAAAGCATGCATGTCGATGAGTGGTCCGACGTCCACTCCCGGAGCGAAGCCGTCGCCAACCGATAAGTGCTCCACGAACTTCTCGACGAACTCATCGTGAACGCTCGATTGGACGTAAAGCCGGTTCGATGAAACGCAAGTCTGGCCGGCATTGCAGAACTTCGCCTGGATCGCGCCGTCAACCGCAGCGTCAATATCTACGTCGTCGAAGACGATGAAGGGCGCATTGCCGCCGAGCTCGAGGCTGACCTTCTTGATCTGGTCCGAGCACTGGCACCAACCTCGGTGGAGCCTGTAAAGCTGATCTTTCGGACCTTGGCATTGGAGCAGAGTTCGCGGCCCCACGCGATCACCTTCGGACGCATAGACCAGGTTGACGACGCCGTCAGGAAAGCCGGCTTACTGCGCGAGGGCAAACATTGCACCTGCGTCTGTTCAGCAGGTTTGAGCACGATCGCGCAGCCCGCCGCCAGGGCCGGCGAGATCTTGCGCGCCACCATCGACGCTGGGAAATTCCATGGCGTAATCGTGCCGACGACACCGATCTGCTGCTTGATCACCATCATCCGACGGTCTGTAGACGGTGCGGAGATCGTCTCGCCATAGATGCGATTGGCTTCTTCGGCGTACCATTGCAGATACGCGGCCGCATGCGAAACCTCCGACTTGGCTTCGGCAAACGGCTTGCCCATTTCCGCAGTCTGAATCGCGGCGAGATCGCCTGCATGGTCGATGATCAGCTGATGCCATCGCCAAAGAATGTCGCTGCGCTCTCGGGCGGTCAGCGCCGCCCATCCAGGCTGCGCGACATAGGCCTTGTCTACCGCAGCCCGTGTCTCCTCCACGCCCATGTCGGAAGTTCTGCCAGCACTTCGCCGCTCGACGGGTTGAGGACCACAAATGTCTGCTCGCGAACTGACGTGCCAAGTGCCGGCAGGCGATGGACGGCGCCAAACAGGTCCGGGGATTTCAGGTGGCGGATCATCGGCAGGCACAGGGGCAAACCGGGTTCCTCTCAAAGGCAGCTGATATGTATAATCGGCAGAGCCTCGGCGTGTACTCCGCACCTGCGGGTTCCTTATAGGGCCTCGGCCATACGGCTGGTAGACCATTCCACTCAACTTGAAAGGGAGAATTCTTGAACTTTTCTGGTCGATGGCTTGCGGTTCTCATCAGGTGCAAACTGAACAATGGACATCGGCTTCCCCACCGCGCGTACCGGCCATCGGTCCGAATAGCAGCAGTGCAGCCAAATGCCTTTTTTGAGCATCATCGGATTTGAAATTGCTTTCAAAAGTCCTCGATCTTGCCGCCCCCCATCGCGAGCGCCACAAACTGGCGTGGAAAATCAAAAGGGACCACAATCGAGAATCAGCACGGTGATGCCTTCTTTGCGACCGTAGGCACGCAGATCATCTGCAAGCTGGGCTCGGGACCGTGCAGGTCGCGCCCCAAAAAACGAGAAGGGGGGTCGTTGTGGTGGAAGAAGTCGGGGATTTTCGAAAGAACGTCGTTTACGGCGGGTCGTCCCTGTAGAGCATTCCCCTCGAATGCGACCGCCTTCAAAGGAGGACTTGCCATCGACTCCACGCTGATAACCGCTGCTGGCAAGCTGGAACTCAATACCGGTTAATTGCACTGAGGGCGGCGGCAACCAGCCCTCGAAAACTTTTTGCCCGGGGGCTTAAGCTCGGAAAGAGTGTTCCTTATCATATGGTGTTCAAAGTAAATGGACGTGGTGCGTTTCCTGGGTTGAATCACATAAAGTAGTCTGTGTTAACGTCTGCCGTACCACGTTCCCTTGCCGGTTCCATGTTGGGGCTAGATGGTTTATTTCGACCAGGGTTGCCACATGTTTTTTGACGGTGTTCCGGTTTGCACCGGTCAGGTTGACGATCTCGCCAATGGTCATTCGCCCGCGCTCCTTGATGGCTTCAACTATTTGAAGGGAGAGTTCCGGAAGCGTGCCGAGCACGAGACGCTCGCGCTCGATTTTCTTCTCAAGCCGCTGCTTTTGCTGCTGAAGAGCGCGCAGGAAATAAACAGCCCAGGGCTGCCAATTAGGCCTCGGACTGCGGATCGTTTTTTGAGTTTGCCGAAGCGCCAGATAGTAGCCCTCCTTGCTGTTCTCGATCACGCTTTCGAGCGAAGAGTAAGGCACATAAGCATAGCCACTGCGCATCAGTAGAAGCGTCGTCAGAACGCGATAGCCTTCCATTGCCGTCCTGGAATGGATGGATCTCCAAAAAGACCACCGTGAACATTGCCACGACGAGCAGAGATCTCGACCGCATCGACTGCGCCAGCCCACGCCCGAAGGGATTGTGCAGACGATCGAGCGGCTACGTCGCCGGCGCTAGAAAATAGGCCCTCCACTGAGCATCTATCATTAGCCTGAACTTTCGAGCCCTTGCCAAGCTTTGTCGGGGCGGTCTCGCCCATCACGGCTGGGAAGTGCGGTCCATGGAAACCGGCGTATCAGTTAGATCGATCATCTATGCAAACCCTTCGATGCGTTCGTGGACAATCGCGCGCATTTGCTCCGCCATCTTCGCGCCTTGAGAGCCGTCTGATAGAGGCGGCGGCAATTCGAGGTGGTTGAGCGCGCGTGAGAGGGCTGCAACAAGATCGTCGATGCTGGTATCCGCATCGGCTGCCTTGAGGCCAGCCGTGCTCGCGAAAGCCTTGAAGTCGGCGCGCCGCAGACGATCGTCCTTGCCGTTTAGCTTGAGGGCCATCCGGTCTTTTTCGAGGCGTGGAAACACGCGAGTCGTGACCGCGTCGTAGAGCGGAGCCATGCGAACTGAGCTGAATTGCGTGCTGCCGGGCTCTGCGATTTCCAGCAGTGCCATGTTCTTCAGGTGCATGTCGCCATCGGCGATCAGCCAGGCGAATAAGGATCGCTTCAGGACAAGCAGGGCGTCTTCTTCGGGAGAGGTCGATAGCGGCCTTAGTGCCCGCGCGATGCGCTCCATCGTGCCGTCGTATTTTGCTTCGGTGGGCACGCCAAGTACCGAGCAGAAGTCCTCAAGCGCGAGCAGGTGTTTGTCCTCGAGGCTCGTTCTGATATCGAACCGCTCCACGAGTAGCGCCGGAGGCATCCCGTCAGGCATCGGGACGAGCGCTGTCGCGGGCGTCTTGAAACCGGCCGCGCTGCCCAAAGCGAGCGACTGCCATTCGATAACTGGCAGGGCCTCAAATCCGCCCGTACCCGCAGGTTTGAGAATGTGGGTAAAAGGCCGGCCGATACTGGGAGAGAGGGTGCCATCCGCACTGAGGAACATAGGCGCTTTGATCTGAACACCCGAAAGGCGAGGCGTATCAGTACGCTCGAATATCTGTGCGAGATTGCGTTCGAAACTCTGCTCCAGGTCGCCGCGACCCGGCCCTGCATACTGGCCAGTGAAGACAGTGTTTCTAGTGAAGCCATTGAGCCGGGTTAGCAGGATGTCGGGCGGCAGGGCGGAGAGATCGCTCGCACGCTCGACGATGGTGATGTTGGACATGTAGCGTTTTCCCGAGCGTAGCGTCGCGCGCTCGTCGCGGTCGTTCAACACTGACTCAAGCCAGCCTTCAGGCAGCAGCGACAGAATGAAAGGAGGGAGCTTGCCCGGCGTGGTCTGGCGAACAAGTGGCGGGCCTTGATCGTCTGCATTCCAGCGCCACTCAAAACCATCATGTGTGAGATTTCCGAGCGGAGCGCCGTGCCACGCCACGATCAGATCGAGCGCGGCTCCGTTGCGTGCCGGTTCTGTGGTCAGTGGAGGGCGGAGGAAAAAGCGCTCGGCGTGCTCGCCCTCGCGATACCACTGGTTCGCGCGGGCAAGCGCCCATGTCGCGTCGGCAGCGCCCTGGGCGCTGCCGTATTGTTCTATGAGGCGGTTCGCGATTGCCTCGCGCATCGTCTCGCCGATGGATGCCGCGTGTTCGCTGCGCAGGCGGAAAGCTTCGAGGAAGCGCTGGCGCATCGAGGAGACGTCGGCCCGGAATTCTCCCATTCCATCATCGACAATCGCTTGAGCGACTGATGGGTGGTCGGGAGCTGCGTTCTGAATGATTTCCAGCAAGCGCAAGCGCCTGCGCTGTATTCGTCGCCCGCTCAGGAACAGGCGGCCATCCCGGGTCGGGCCGAGAAGCACAGCGCTCGCCGCCGAGAGGTAAGCGTTCGGATACAGGTATTTGGCGATGCGGACGGCGTGCTTGAGTATCGTGGCCTCGATATCCTCCCCGGCATCGACATAGATGCCGCGCATTAGCTGGACGAGCTTGCCCGTTTCAGCCTGATAGTGGCTGCGGGTTTTATCGATGTTTTCCCCAACGAGGTGAAGGGCCATTTTCTAACTTTCCCGTATCTGAGATACGGGAAAGCTAGCATAATCCGCTTCATATTCAAGAGTTCCTAACTTTCCCGTATTTGGCATACGGAAAAGTTAGAATACTTTCTCGGAACGACGGCGTTCTCGGGTCGGGAATCGAACCACGGGAGAGAACCTGGTCTGCGAGGGCGAGCAGGCAGAACTCAAGGCGTTCATTCTGCCACACCATAGTCGGATCAGCCACACGTAGGTCGGCGAGTCCTTCAGCTATTGTAGAGCGTGGGATTATTCGCTGTCACGGGCCAACGCCCATAATCGCGGGCTCGGCCGAAAGCAGCTTCTTCGCCGCCGCCCTGCCTGGTCGAGGATCACCTGCTCAATGAGGGCCGGGCGGCGCTGGATGTAGTCTATGCCGAGTTTGTCGAGCTGCAACCCGACAAGCCTGGCGGAAATCGACCTGGAGGAACCCAGATTGTCGATAGCATAGGCGCCGATCAGATACTTCTTGCTCGCTTCGAGTTCGGCCGCTGTTGGGCCTGTGTCCACCAGCTCCTTGATTAGTTGTCTTATCAGGTCGAGCGTCTCGGCCGCCCTGTCGGCGCGCGTCGACGTCGTCACGACAAGCAGGTTGGAATGCTGGTAGCCTTCCAAGCTGGACGAGACACCGTAGGCAAGGCCGCGCTTTTCGCGCACTTCCTGGAACAGACGTGAGGTAAATCGTGAGCCTCCGACTATATCGTTCATCAGCTGTCCCGCGTAGAATTCCGGGTCGTTGCGTCCCATGGCGGGAAAAGCCAGCTGGAGCGAAGTCTGGGGGAGGGCGTATGCGACCTGTGTCCGCTCGCCGCTTCGGGGCGACATCAGGTACGGGGGCGAGCGCCTGTTTCTGAGGCAAATCGCCGAACAGCTGGTCGAGCCTTGCTCTCAGGGCTTTGGCATCTATGTCGCCTACGACCGCCACATTCAGCCCTTCGCGGGCGAAAGCGGCTTTGTGGAAGGCGCTTAGATCGGCGGGCGTTACGCTGGTCAGGCTCCCTTGGGCGATCTCGAATACGGATGCGTGCCGTAGATCCGCGCCGCCAGGCCAGCTCGGCGATCGCGTGAGGTTCGCGCTCATTGGCAATGATTTCGGAGAGAAGCTGGGCGCGTATGCGGTCGAAAACTGCTGGTATAGCCGGCTGCGGGTCCCGCCGCCGAGGATGTCGGCCAGCAGTCGAGCGCCTCGGCCTCGCCGGGTGCGGCCGTATGATAGGACGGCACCATCCATTGCGTGGAAAAGCGCGGCACCGAAATGCGCACGTCGGTCAGCGTCACCGTGCGCTTGGCGTTTTGCTCCGGCTCGACTGGGCGGATGCGGGTTAGACCAGGAGCCGTCGGCACGGTTCCCTACGTCTTATCGGCCAGCGCCTTGACCGTTTCCGGCTCGACATCGCCGGCCACCACCAGGACGGCGCTGGCGTCGGTGCCGTAGCGGATCGTGTTGGAATTTGGCGGAGCAGCCTCCGGTAAATTGAGGTTATCGGTTCATGCGGCGAGGTCAATCTGCTGATCGAGTGGCTTGGCGGGGAGCGTGTGCCATCCGTGGATTTTTCGCATCGAGATTTGGCCGGACGCAATCAACGCCCAGAACAACATTTGCCGCGGTTTCGGCCGAAGGCAGCACGGTCTGGGTCTTGATGCGCCGCTTGAACTCTTCATGCAGACGCTCAATCGCGTTTGTAGTTCTGGTGCTTTTCCACCGGCTCGGCGGCAGGCGCGTGAAGGCGAAGAGGCGCTCACCGGCCTCCTCCAGGCTGTCGGCCACCGCCCGGCACTTGAGCCGCCATTTGCGCAGGAACGCCTTGCGGCGGCTCTCGATCTCCTCCGGCGTGGCCGCGTAGATCATGTCGGTGTAATCGGCGCTGATCTCCTCGTGCAGGCGCTCGGGAGCGTGGGCGAGCAGGTTGCGGTGCTTGTGAACCGTGCATCTTTGAACCGGCACCCCGTCCCACAGCCCGGCGATCGCCCCGTCCAAGCCGGGTGCGCCGTCGACGATGGGGAACTCAGGGCGGCGGAGGCCGCGTGCGACGAGATCGTCGAGGATCGCCCGCCAGGCCTCGGTCGTCTCGCCGCCCATGTTCTTGACCGCGAGCAGGATCTTGTGGCCGTCCGCGCGCACGCCGATGACAACGAGCAGCGAGATCGAGGTCGCCTTGCGGTCGAGCCTGACACGAACCACCGTCCCGTCGAGGATCAGGCGCACGATCGGGCTCGTCGGCCAGCGAGCGACCCTTCCAGGCGTCCCAGTCCGTCTTCACCTTGCGCCAGGTGCGGCTGACGACGTCCTTGCCGATCGCGCCGCCGAACAAGGCGGCAAGCGCACGACGGACGCGTCGCGTGTTCGTGCCCGCCAGGTAGCTCGACGCGATCAGTGCGTCGGCGGCCTTCGTGCGCCGCTGATAGGCGCGCAGAGCCTTGCTCCTCCATTCCACCGTCTTGTCCTCGTCGACATCGAGGCGCGCCCGCGGAACCGTGATCTCAGTGGTGCCGAAGATCCCCGTCAGCGTGCGCGTCCGGCTGCCGTGGCGGTGGCCGGCGACACCGGTGGTCTCATCACTGGCGCGCCGCCGGCTGCCGGCCATAACGGGGACGGGCAAGCACCGCTTCCAACTCGGTCTCGAGCATCGTCTCGATGAAGCCGCGCACCCGCTCGCGCAGGCCAGCTTCGATCGGATCAAACCAGTTGTCGAAAAGATAGCTCGTCGCCTCATCCCCCGGATGAACGGCTTCGGCTTTCATGGTAGTCCTTGTCATGGCGTAGTCTCCTGTCCGGCACCGCAAGGCCGGATGATTCGAGGTTGACACCCCGGAGACTACGCCAACTCACAATTCCAACCACTCCCGCGACGGCACCTTGGCAGTCATCTGCTCGGCAACCAAATCGAGCGGGACTTCGCTCTTGCGGGACTTCTCGAAGAGGAGGCGGGTTCCGCGAACCCAAGTCATCACGACCACACGCCGGCGACAAGGATTGAGACCCAGCCGCCGTCGAGCACTTTCATGATATTCGCCGAGAAGAAGCCGACATCGACCACCCCGAAGACGAGCGCAAGGCCGAGCGCCGGGAGGAGCGTCCACCTCCAGATACGCCTCATCACGACGTGGAGCAGGATTGTCGTCACAACCATTTCGCCCGTGACCGATATGCCATAGGCTGACGGGAGGGCGCTGGACTCACCAAAGCCGATGACCGCAACATGACCGACCATGCGAGCAGCAGGTTGACGCGCGGCAGGTATATCTGCCCGAATTGCATTTCGGATGTATGCCGGATTTCGAAGCGCGGAAGCATGTTGAGCTGGACGGCCTGTCGCACAAGTGAATAAGCGCCGGAATCACGACCTGGCTGGCGATCACAGTTGCCGCCGTAGCCATCACCGCCATCGGCACCAACGTCCAGCCGTGGTCATCTCGAAGAATGGATGTCAGATCGTCCCGCCTCGGGAAAGAACGAACGCGCCCTGCCCGAAATAGCTAAGCAGCAGGCACGGAAATGCGATCGCCAGCCAAGCCAGCACAATCGGCCGGCGGCCAAAATGACCGAGATCAGTGTAGAGCGCTTCAGCCCCGGTTACGGAAAGGCTCCGCGGGCGGCATACTGCCTTGCCGAAGGAGCCATAAATGCTGCGCATCTACACGGGCCAGAACGGCCATCTGACAGCAATTGACGGCTTGCCGGAGGCCGAAGCTCTCGGTGCTCTCTGGCTCGACCTCCTCAACCCGACTGTTGAGGAAGTGAAGCTTGTTAAGGCGCATCTGGCCATTGATATCCCGACGCGCGACGAGATGGCGGAAATCGAGTTGTCGGACCGTCTTTATCATGAAGACGGCGCCGAGTTCATGACGATCACCGCGGTCGCGAATATCGAGGGCGAGGACCCTGTCAAAGCGCCGGTTACCTTCGTTATCAAGGGCCAGACGCTCGTCACTGTCCGCCACGCCGAACCGAAGCCGTTCTTGATCTATGCGGCGAAAGCACAGCGTACTAGCGGCCCTCCCTGCACGTCCGGCGAATTGGTGATGCTGGGTCTGATCGAAGCGATCATCGACCGCGCGGCCGACACGCTTGAGCGCATCGGCGACGAGATTGATGCACTCTCACGCGAAATTTTTCGCAACACGTCTCCGAGCGCCTCGAAGAAGACACGCAACCTTCAATCCCTTGTCGAGCGAATCGGCCGGAAGGGTGAGCTGCTGACGAAAATTCAGGAGAGTCTCGTGAGCATCGCGCGGCTCGTCGCCTACCATAGCGCGAGTGACTCGACCAGCTGGGCAGTCGCGTCGTCCGGTCGCAAGTTGCAGAAGGAAATCCGGCAACGTATCAAGCTCGTCCAGCGCGATGCCACGTTCCTCAGCGACCATGCGACCTTCCTGTCCAACAAGATCAACTTCCTGCTGGACGCGACGCTGGGTCTCATCAATCTGGAGCAGAACCAGATCATCAAGATTTTCTCGGTCGCTGCCGTCGTGTTTTTGCCGCCGACGCTGGTTGCCTCGATCTACGGCATGAACTTCGATGCCATGCCCGAGCTAAAATGGCTTCTGGGCTATCCTTTTGCGCTGGGTCTGATGGTGCTCTCCGCCGTGGTTCCGTATCTCTTTTTCAAGCGGCGCGGTTGGCTGTGAAAGGAAATAGGCTGGTTCGGGGCGCTTACTGAAAGTCCCACGTCCCGGAGCGGTCGCGCAGCTCAGCGAATTCGACATCTTGACTATCGCACGACACGTTGGCCTCGAGGTTGAGCAGCTCAAGCGGGACATGGAAGACCGCGCCATCGAAAACGTCCTCGAGCGCAATTGCGCGCTCGCCAGGGAGCTGTACATCAACGTCACGCCGGCGTTGGTTCTCGGCGGCGAAGTGATTTCAGGTGTGCTCAAGATTCACACGCTGGAACGCTTCATCGCCAAAGAGCGGGAACAAGCTAAGCGTCGTGCCGGATCACCAACTTCGGCATTTTGACAGCGTGGCGGCCGGTGCGATCCCGTTCTCTGGCCACGAGTGCCGCCTCTCGCGTCGGGCCAAATCTCTTATATGGCCCGGCAACGCGATAGTGGGCGGACCAAGCCGTTCTATGCAGCGCACCAGACAAAGGGCAATGACCAAAGCCGTCCCGGACATCGCATCGGAGTTCAACGTCTTTGCACCAATGCCCAGCAATGGTCGCCGCGACAAACAACGCCTGCGAACGGGCGCTGTGAGCCGCCGTCGTTCAACGAAAGATCACCAACGATATCCCGAGGAGGCCCCATGAATCGCTGCACATCAGCATTTGCAATTCTTGCTTTCGGCACGTTCTGCACATCGTCGACCATCGCCATGGCGGCGCATTCGACCACCTATTCAGCGCCCGACAAGAGCGTCGTGTTTCTTGGTGGCGTTGGCTACACCTGGCTAAAGGGCAACGAGCTTTTCTACGACGAAGTGGGCAATCGTATCAGCAAATTGATCTGGGAAACCGGCGCGCCGGTTCTGACCACCGGGCTAAAGGCCGAGGTCTGGAAGAACTGGACCATCTCAGCCAACGGCGTATTGCCGGACAGGATTGGTCGGATCAGTCAATCCACCCCGACACCCGCCTTGACCGCTACATCAACCTTGACATGGCAGCAGGCCCAGACTTCGTGATCAACGATGCCACGGTTATCAACCTTCATGGCGGCTTCAAATACACCAACATAAAGTGGAAGGCCTATGGCGGTTCGTACATATATAGTGGGGACGGCTTCGGCTTTCGCGAGGATCGCGGCAAGTTCCCGGACGGCGAACCGGTCATCGATTACGAACAGCGCTATTTCGGCCTGTTCCTTGGCGCGAAAGCGACCACGACGCTCGGGAACTTGACGCTCTCGGGTCTGCTCCGCAGCGGCTTCACCGTTGATGCAAGCGCTGTTGACCATCACTGGCTGCGCGAGGAGGGGCGCGGCCTGCGATTTGAGGACGACTTCTTCACGGTGCCGTTTATCTCGGCCGGCGCCAAGATCGATTATCAGATGACCGACCGCGCCAGCGTCTTCCTGGCCGGCAATGTCGACAAATATTTTCGCAACAAAGGCTAGAAAACGGCCTACAGCATCGCGACCGGCGAACAAGGAACCCACAAGGATAGCGCTGGCATGGACTTCTATGCCTTGACCCTGTCGGCCGGCTTCAAGCTGACGTTTTAAGCGCAGTCGTTTCTGACGCTGAGCACGTAAGACCATGCGTGCATTAAGGACGCACAATGCCTCTGCGCGCAATCCATTCAATCGCGGCTATCCAAGCGGCGCCGACGTTGGCCAGGATCTCAGGATTGTCCGGGCGGTCCGCCAGGCCTGGTATGGCCGGCGTGGAGGTGTTGTCCGCCGGTCATCCCGTCGATTTTAAGGTCCCGACGGCCGTCTGGCACCGGTGCGCGAGCCGCCAGAAAAGCGTGGCCTTCCGCGCGATCCCGAAGCCACAAACCGTGAGAACCCGTGCGACACCGCCGCATCACGTCGTGTCGTGCATCGATGCCAGGCGGCTCGGCGTTGAGCTCGCCGCACGCCAGAATAAACTTGGCGCTCCTCAAGATTGCAGAGTCAGGCTAGTGGGTTGCGTCCCGCGGCGTCGTCTCCCAGCGTCAACCGGATCGTCTCGGCAATCTCCTCATCGGGCGCGCCGGGACGCGGTTCATCGTAAAGGCTATCGAGCCGCTGTTCGGCAAAGCGCCGACGCAATGTGCCCACTGTGTTGGGCGTTGCACCAAGGCGTAAGGCAATTTCCTTGTTCTACATCCTCTCGCTGGCCAGCAGCACTATCCGCGCCCGTCGCGGCAGGCCTTGCGCCGTGCCTCGACGCCGGACCAGACCCTCCAGTTCACTCGGCTCTGCTGCGGAGCCAGCGCCTTGAGCAGCGGCCAACCTGGACTCGTCCCGTCCTCGAAAAGCAAATTGTTACGCAGATGCTTGTCCACCCTGACCCGAGCCATCCTCCTGCACGCTTTCGCCGTTGCGCGCGACGAAGACCGCAAATCTTCATCGCGCTTGGCGTAGTGGCACCAGGGACCGCCCATCGAATGACTCATGCGAGGCATCTCAAGGCTGTCCGCGGTCCAGCGCCAGATCTCCGCCTCGCCCGAGGCGCGCAGAGCTGGCCGGTTGTGCAGGAGCCGTAGGCAATATTCGCCGTTCTTGTTCGGATGGGTAACGCTTGCGTCTCCCGTCGCATTCTACCTCGCTTTCCGAACGTAGCCGTGATGCGAACTCTTGCTGCATATAAAGTCGAATCAGGGGGATTTGGATCATACGATACGGAGGCTTGACTTTGGCAGTCGCTCTGCGACATTACCTATATAAAGGTCGAAATGAAGTGATATGGCTCATGGATAGGTCACGGAGACCCGAATGACGGCAACGCATAAACGCACCTATTCGCGCTACGCAATGGAAGCGCTTGGCCTTTTCGGTAAGACCATCCGGCTGGGCCGGATGCAGCACCGGTTAACCGCACAGGAGTTAGCCGAGAGAATCGGTGTTTCACGCAGCACCCTGCAGCGCATCGAGAAGGGCGATCCCAAAGTTGAAATCGGACTGATGTTCGAAGCTGCTGCCATTGTCGGTGTGAAGCTGTTCGATGCCGACGGCAAGGGCATCACAGCCCTCACAGGCCGCATGGACGATCGCATCGCGCTGCTGCCGAAGCACGTCTACAAGGCCGGCAAGCAGATCGTCGATGAGTTCTAAGGTCCCCAAGTACGACGAAGCCTATGTCTGGGTCTGGCTGCCGGGCGAGACCGCGCCGGTTGTCGCCGGGCGGCTATATGCCCATGACGGACTCGTCAGCTTCAACTATGGCAGGAGCTTTCGTGAACTGGGCAGCGCGATCCCGCTTTATCTCCCGGAACTGCCCCTGAAGGCAGGCGAATTGCCTTTGCTTCCTGGCCTAACCATGCCGGGATGCATCCGCGATGCTGCCCCCGATGCCTGGGGACGACGGGTTATCCTAAACCGAAAATTCGGTGTGAAGGGCGATGAAATCGCGCGGCTCGATATTTCAGAACTGACGTTCCTGCTGGAATCAGGCTCGGACCGCATCGGCGCGCTCGATTTTCAGTTTTCGCCGACGAATTACGAGCCGCGCGCACTGGCCAATGCCACTCTCGAAGAGCTTGTCCAATCGGCGGAGCGGGTAGAGAAAGGTATTCCGCTCACCCCCGAATTAGATCAGGCGCTGCATCACGGCAGCTCGATCGGCGGCGCAAGGCCAAAGGCGCTGATCGAGGACGACGCCGTCAAGCATGTCGCGAAATTTTCCTCGTCTGCCGACCTTTACAGCGTCGTCAAAGGAGAATTCATAGCCATGCGGCTTGCCGCCTTGTGCGGCATCAGAGCGGCATCCGTCTCGCTCGTTCGCGCCGCAGGCAAGGACGTGTTGCTCGTCGAGCGATTCGACCGGATCAAGGTCACGGGCGGCTGGCAACGCAAATCCATGGTCTCAGCGCTGACGATGCTCGCGCTCGATGAGATGATGGCGCGTTACGCCAGCTACCAGGATTTGGCGGAGATCATTCGCCACCGATTCACCGCGCCGTCGGAAACTCTGCGCGAGTTGTTCGGCCGCATTGTCTTCAACATACTTTGCGGCAACACCGACGATCATGCCCGCAACCATGCGGCATTCTGGGACGGGGCTAAGCTCACCCTCACGCCTGCTTACGATATTTGTCCGCAGGCCCGCAGTGGCCAGGAGGCCAGCCAGGCCATGCTCATCAGCGGCAATAACCGCATGAGCCGGATCGCGTCGTGCCTTGAAGCCGCGCATCACTTCCTGCTCAGCGCGCCGGAAGCTCTTGCGATTGTTGAAGGCCAGCTCCGATGCATTGCGGAGAATTGGCCGCGTGTCAGCGAGGAAGCTGCGCTATCCGGCACAGATCGCAATCTGTTCTGGGGCCGACAGTTCCTCAATCCCTACGCTTTTACGGCGCTGGAAGGGAGCGCCGACGTTCTCCGCGCTCTGGCTGACGAACTACGCAACAGTGTTCACGCCTGATCCGGCGCTGGATTTCGGACAAGCTCGGCAAGCGCAAGACGCCCACAATATGGACAATCCTTGCCGTGCCAGCACGAAGTCATGAACAGACGGCTCTTCGACAGCGACAACGTGCACTGCGGAGAGATGTGGAGCTGACAACGCAAGAGCCCACAGACGCGCGACTTCCCACGATACAACTCCACATAACTGAGCGTCTACAAGCGCTGCAGCCAGCGTAACATCCCGCCATCATAGCGATGATTGTCTGATCTTTTGCCGATGACATCACGTCGGGAAAGACTTGTTCGAGCGCTTGCCGCTTCATATCGATACCGGCCCGGGCGTAGCGCACGTTACGTTCAGCCCCGAGTGGCTAGCCATTGACTGATGGTGGCGATGTCAACACCCGCCTTGACAAGGTGGATGGCCGTCGTGTGCCTCAAAGAGCGGTGATGGATGCTTTTTTCCGCCAGGGTGGTTCCTTCCCCCGCAGCCATATCAAAATGTTTGCGCAGCAAGTATCGAACACCGAACCGGGTCAGCGGTGTGCCGCGGTCGTTGAGAAAGCCCCTTTGCTCGGCGGGACAGGGCGATACCAGACGAAGGTCAAAATTCGAAGTTTCAGGATTTCCTGAACTCGTGCATCCGTATTGAACATCAGCGAGAACAGCGCGTAATCCCGCTGTCCAGAGGCGTGCGGCGGTCAATACGCGCCAGGACGCTCTTGATTTTCCGGGCCCTTCGAGATATTCGACAGGTGCCACCCGCGCGCCCTCTTGAAGGGAAGTGTCACCACCAGTTGCAGCGTATCCATATATTCGGGGTGCTCCGAGATCAGGGACCGCGCAAAGGTATGCATCGCCGCCAGCCTTGCATTGCGGGTCGCAACTGCCACGCTCGACCTCAAGTGACGTGAGAAAGCTGCCGATCCTGTCGGTATTGATGTCGGAGACCGCTTCTTTCAAGAATATCTTCCCGCTCTCCGCGGCATGAGCCCGTGGCATGCTTCGGCCCAATGCGGTGGATTGATGTTTCTTCATGCCACAACCTCGCTGACGAGACCGCCGAAAGCCCCTTCAAAGCGGTCGGTGGCGATCTCTCTCAGCTTTGGAAGGTAGTGCATTGATTTTTCGTGGATGAGGACCCTGTTTAAGGGGTGATTTTCGTCCAAACGGGACCCCTTAACGATGGGGTCATCAAGATGCCTCCGGTTTGATCGGAGGCGTTTGTGTTTTGGATGTTGGTTTTGGAGACGATTGCAAAGATACGTCGGCTGTCGCTGGTCCAGGGGAAGTCGATCAAAGCGATCTGCCGTGAGCTGAAGATCTCGCGCAAGGTGGTGCGCAAGGTCCTGCGTTCTGAGGAGACGGAGTTCCGCTACGAGCGCAAGCACCAGCCCTATCCCCGCATGGGAGCTTGGCGTGAGACGCTGGACCGGCTGCTGTCGGCGAATGCGGCCAAGCCGCAGCGGGAGCGGCTGACGCTGATCCGTATTTTCGAGGAGCTTCGCGGCCTCGGCTATGACGGCAGCTACAGTTCGGGGTGGCGGCATGCTCAGAGCTGGGCGGCGGAACGCGGCAGCGCCGTGGCCGAGGCCTACATTCCGCTGAGTTTTGCACCTGGCGAGGCCTACCAGTTCGACTGGAGTCACGAGATCGTCCTGCTCGACGGCGTGACGGTGACAGTGAAGGTCGCGCACATGCGGCTCTGCCACAGCCGCATGTTCTTCGTGAGGGCCTATCCGCGCGAGACGCAGGAGATGGTGTTCGACGCGCATGACCGGGCGTTCGCCTTCTTCCGTGGCGCCTGCACGCGCGGCATCTACGACAACATGAAGACGGCGGTGGACGCGATCTTCATCGGCAGGGATCGCCGCTACAACCGCCGCTTTGCGCAGATGTGCGGGGCATTACCTTGTCGAGCCGGAGGCCTGCACACCGGCGGCGGGCTGGGAGAAGGGGCAAGTCGAGAACCAGGTCGGGCTGGTGCGCGAGCGCTTCTTCACACCGAGGCTGCGCTTCAAGACGTTGGAGGATCTCAACGGCTGGCTGGCCGACAAATGCGTTGCCCAATGCCAAGGCGCGTCGGCATCCCGAACAGGGTGAGCGCACGATCTGGGACGTATTCGAAGAAGAACGCGCCAGCTTCATTCCCTATGCCGGTCGCTTCGACGGCTACCATTGCATTCCCGCGTCGGTGTCGAAGACCTGCACGCTGCGCTTCGACAACAACAAATACTCGGTGCTGTCGAGCGCCGTCGGTCGGCCGGTCGAGATCCATGCTTATGCCGACCGCATCGTCATCCGCCAGGATGGCGCGGTCGTCGGCGAGCACGCACGCTCTTTCGGCCGCAACGAGGTCGTCTACGATCCCTGGCACTACGTGCCGGTGCTGGCCCGCAAACCGAACGGCCTGCGCAACGGCGCGCCTTTCCGGGAATGGGTTCTGCCATCAGCCATGGAGAAGGTGCGCCGCAAGCTAGGGGCGGCCGATGACGGCGACCGGCAGATGGTGTCGATCCTCACCTGCGTTCTGACCGACGGATTGAGCGCGGTCGAGAGCGCCTGCCAGGAAGCGCTCGAGCATGGCGTCTGTTCGGCGGCGGTGATCCTCAACATCCTGGCCCGCAGCCGCGATCCGGCGGCGGGCACGATCCTTTCCATTCCCCAGGCGCTGAAGCTAGCTCACGAGCCGGTCGCCGACTGCGCCTGCTATGGCAGTCTCAGGAGGACAAACAGCCATGGAACGCACCGAGGTACTGGAACTGATGGGAGCGCTGAAGCTCTACGGAATGCGCAGCGCCTATGACGAGATCATGGGCGCGTCGCCATCAAGCGACGGCACGAGCCGCCCAGGATTGTCGGTGATCTCTTGCAAGCCGAGATATCGGAGAAGCAGGCCCGCTCCATCAAATACCAGTTCGCCGTCGCCAAGTTGCCGCTGGCCAAGGACATCGACGACTTCGACTTCGCCGACACGCCGGTCACCGAACCCCTGATGCGCGATCTCGCCCGGCGGCGCCTTCGTCGCCGATCAGCGCAACATCGTCCTGGTCGGCCGCCTTCACGGGTCACCCAACTCGCGCGGAAGGTCGACCGCATTGCGACGGGCGCGTGTCGACTTCCCAACAATGTCAGACAGGAGACACAACGCTATCGGAGCGATCGCACTGTCCGAAACGATTTTCCCAGTTGGCACGACGATTGCGGTCCTATGCGCAAAAGCAAACTAGACCTGAGAGCCGCACCGCATGAATGTAGCCTCCCAATATCTCCCGTTTGTGGCGCACCACGAAGCCGGGCACGCGGTGGCCGCCATCGTTTTGAACCGTCAGATGTTCGACGACGACCGTAAACTCCCTGCTTTCTCAAGTGTTAGTATTTACCCCGACCCCGGTGACGGAGATTACCGTGGTGTTGTCGAAGGCGCGGGTTTTTATTCAGCGCAAGGATTCACCTCGAAGCGAAAGCCGATTTTCGAGGACGATATGGATCGATATTTGGAACGCGATTGTGCGATCCGGGAGATAGTTACGTGTCTGGCAGGTCCTTTTGCAGAATCCGCATTCGAAGGCTATCTGGACCCGTTCGATATGGCGATGAATGCGTCCGACGAGAATGAGGGGAGCAGCGACTACGCGGATGCCAAGCGAATCTATGGTGAGTTGCGGTTCCTGATGCCGCGCCGCCCCGATTGGGGGCGGATCGAAGATCGCACGGCCCGGCTAGTACTCGATCACAGGTCGGCCATCGAAGCATTGGCCGCGCATTTGCTGGTCAAGCATGATCTCCAATTCGATGAGGCTCTGATGATTGTTGCGCCGCATCTTCCGCCCATGCCAGCAGCTACGCCGCCAGAGCGTCCATTTCCGAAGCCTGCTTGATCAGCCATTCGATGTGATTTGACCACATCTGCAACACCTCGCGCTTCTCCTTGACGTAGGTATAGAGATTGTAGATTTCGCCCATGTCTATCAGGGACGCTGCCTTGTGATTCAGTATGTGCTCGATGACGTGTGGCAATACCTGCCGCCTGCCGAAATTTGTCGCGAGCGTCCTGCGCAGATCGTGAAGGGTCCAGTTCTCCAAAGCCGTTGCCCCTCGCAGGGAAAACAAATGTGTCATTGGTCTTCGGTACCGACTGGGGGACCGACACCGCCAGTGTGGACAGCGGAATAAGCGTAGGCTCTTCGTTCTTCGTGCGGTCCGCCGATAGGTCCCATGTTCCGGCTTCAAGGTTGAGTTCAGACCAACGCATCGCGGCAACTTCCGTACGCCTCTGTCCGGTCAGCATGAGCAGCTTGACGATGGAGCCGAACGAATAGCCGATATCGCCCGGTTCGGGCTCACAGCCCGTCCATATAGCCGCCAGTTCGGCATCGTTCACCACTCGCTTGCGCTTGACGATCAGGGCCGGATTTTCCAATCCCTCGCGGGGAAACCGCGACGAGCCGTTGCGGCGGTTTGCGACACCGGATAGCCGCCAGTTCGGCATCGTTCACCACTCGCTTGCGCTTGACGATCGGGGCCGGATTTTCCAATTCCTCGCGGGGAAACCGCGATGAGCCGTTGCGGCGGTTTGCGACACCAGTTGAAAATGCCCGCATATACCAGAAGGCCGTGTTAGCCGCTTGCGGGTGACCCCCGGCGACGATCTTATTGGTGATGTTAGCAATGTCGGTGTCGGTCACATGGTGGATAGAGCGACTCCCGAGGGCAGGCACAAGATACCGGTTCAGGCTGGCCTCGACCAGTTCCCCAGGAATCCCATTCTGCCTTGCCGGTCTTTGCAAAGCCCGCTCCCTTGCATTCGCGCCGATCGGCCGACCCCGTTCGAGAAAGGGCGTGATATGGTCGGCGGCATGCAGAATCCGGGTGGCGCGGCTGGTCCGGTTGGACGCGGTCTGATCGAGGAAGCCAGCCGGAATGCCGGCGGCTCGTGCGGGAAGGGCGTTCATGAGACGGTCCTGTCGGGCGAGCGGTTTGGGGGCACGATCACCATAGTTGATCAGCTTCCCGAGTGGGGCATTCTCGTAAATGTCGCTTGCGGACATATGTTTGCTCCTTGTCCAGAAACAGAAAGGCCCGATGGGACGGCCGGCCCAGGGCGGTGTTTTGAGGGTCGTTACTTGGCGGCCTGGAGGTGATCGCCGTCGCCGTCCTCGGTATCGTCAGCGCTGATCTGCGCCTGATCGGCAAGGAAGGCTGGCAGTTCCGATGGAGCTATGCTGGAATTTGGGTGACGAGGCTGATCAAGCGGCGCTCTGCGGCTTCGTTTCGATGACCTCGATTCCGTCCAGGAACCTGGCACCTGCGATGAGTTTCGGCAACTGATTTTGTCCTTTCAATCGTCGCCACGTCCTGGCCGCGGCCATGACCAGCTTGAAGACCATCAGCTGGGCGGTTGTCGAGGATAGCGAGCCCTTGGTACGCACCGTGCGGTGGCGAACGGTCGCAAAGACGCTTTCGATGGGATTGGACCTTCGCAGATGATCCCAGTGTTCGGCGGGGAAATCGTAGAACGCCAGCGACGCATTCTGATCCTTCGTCAGGCAGTCGACCGCCTTAGCATACGCCTCGGCTTCCATCTCGATCGCCTGCGCAAGCAATTTGCGCGCGCCGCTGCGAAGTACATCCGTCAGGGTATCACCGATTTCGTCGGGCTGACGAAGGCGAACAATGTTGACAGTCTCGTTCATGGCGTATCGCTCTCCTTGAGAGGTTCTGGCAGGCTTCATCACCCGCCTCGATACGCCGCTCTCCTCAAACCGTCATCACCCAGTTTCCGCCATAGCTCCCCCCTGATTGGTCCGCTTCACCTGTGCAACTGCACAGGCTGCCATAGCGGGCAGATTGGCCTCCAATGGCGAAAACTTGCCGCAGGAGACCCTCCGATGACCGTGCCTATGGCGCCGCCGCTACGACAACTTGCCGACAAGCAGCGTGCGATCCACTGCCGCGCTACTGCGCCTTCAAGGGACGTCTGGATCGCGACGCAGGAGCCGATGACCGTTAAGGAATCAATTCCCTTGGCGTGCTCAGGTCGCGCTGGCCGTCGCTGTGCCCGTTCGACGGTCTGGTGGCAATTTGGGCACATCTTGTGTCGTCGCCAGTGCCAATGCCGCACGCTTCAACAAAAAGGTGCCTTCGACGTCTGCTGCCTTCGCCGGTGCTTTGCGAAGTGGCATAATGTTTCGACGCACGCAGGCGCGGGCAGGGGGTGTCAGTCATGAATCTCCTGACTGGCGCGGATCAGGCCGATTGGCGGGATGAAAGATCATACGACTACACCGCTGGCCTGACGCTGCGGGAGTGGGCTTGGGAGTTCTTACGCCGCAATCCAGCGTTCCAGCGCGATCTGACCGCTGCGCGCCAGCACTGCAAGACTTGGTCTCTCCAACCCTTTCTCGATATGGTCGCGTCGGCCGGCGACCTGTCACGCTGGGGTGTTCTGTTTCGCGGAGTCTTGTGGCCGCGCTTCGGTCGTATTCTGGTGTCCGCTCTGGTGCGTCCATGTGCTGCCGGTCATTGCGGAATGGTTGCCTGCCTCGTCGCCGACACCGCCGTTCGAACTCTCGGCATTGCCCTGTCGTGCAACCGTCCTGCTGGCGCCCGACAAGAGCCAGCATGTTCTTCTTCGCAATGCGGACCACGCGCTGCAGCTCGCCGTCTCGGGCGCGAATATCCTCCACCCTGTTTGCCTGCATACGCAAGCCATCTGGCCCGCGGTGCTTTTAAAGCATCGATTGAGGGGACTGGAGTGCCTCAATGCTCTCAGTCTAGGGCAACAATTGCCGCCCCGCTTGTTTGCGCCGGAAAAGCGCGGCGTCCGTTTGTCCTTCGTTCTTCGTGCGCTCGACGGTTCGCTCGCCGGAGCACCACATCGCGAGCTCGCCGAAGTTCTCATCGGTCAACGGCGCGTCCATGCCGACTGGGCGGATCCTCGCGATCATCTGCGCGACCGCATCCGTCGGGCCGTCTCGCGTGGCCGCGCGCTCATGAATGGTGGCTACAGAGATTTCCTAATTTGAAATGCGACAGTCCGCGCTGTGCGTCAGTGGATGAACGTTCGCTCGCAGCTGACCCGTCACCAACAGTTCGCCCGCCGACAGATCTGCATGGCGCCTTGCGGGTATGCTCTGGTCAGGCGTCGGCCGACGCCACAATGACATCGGTGAAGTTGCCAAGGCGGTGGTTCATTAGGGCCGGCCTCGACCTGAACCCACATCAGTGGTCGGAAAGCGGCGTGCACCGCAATGTCGCCATAGCAGCCAAGATCCTTTGAGTCCGGACCTGCAGTCCTGTTGGACCGGCGGGTGCAACAATATGGAGGGATTTGAGACCTCACACCGTTCCCTGGATCGACAGCTCGGTCAGACATCGCACCCACCGCTTGATTATGGAAATGGTGTGCCTGGAGTACAGCGAATAGCGCTTGCTGCGCACTGTCCTAAGAATAGCAATCATGACCCGTCTGGGGGTCTGCAATACGACGATTCAACCGCTTGGGCATTGTCGCATATCCCACAATGTAGAGTGCGCAACAGGGCAAAAGCTGATCCATCGGCGGTTTATCAATTGCTTTTTGGCTTGGCACGGCACATGCAACGCAATCGGCAAAAGGCGCACGTACTGAGTGGCCCATCGGCCCTAGGAGCGCTGACTTATGCCCTCCCAAGGCATGTCCGGCCCGGCAGCGAGCTCAGTCTCCTGCCGGGCATCCGTGTTTCAGGTCAACGGCGTTTGGAACTTCAAATTAGGTGGCGGCATTGACCGCAGGCCGCCCCCGGTGGGGCGGAGAGACAGTGCAGCAGGTTTCAAATCCCGCCCATGCAAAGATATTTCATTTCCAGATAGTCCTCGAGGCCATGGCGGGAACCCTCCCGCCCGATGCCGGATTGTTTAATACCGCCAAACGGTGCCGCCTCCGAGGACATGCGTCCCGTGTTGATGCCAACCATGCCATATTCCAGAGCCTCTGCCACACGCCAGACCCGCTTCATGTTGGAGGCATAGAAGTATGCGGCGAGGCCGTAAATCGTGTCATTGGCCTCGCGCACGACCTGATCCGCATCGTTGAAGCGAATGATCGGCGCCAGCGGCCCGAATGTCTCCTCTTGCGCGACTGCCATGACGCTGGAAATCTCGGTGAGGACCGTGGGTTTGAAAAACGTGCCATTCTTGCCGATACGTTGGCCCCCGCATCGTATTGTGCCGCCTTTCGCAATGGCATCTGCGATGTGAGACTCTATCTTGGCCAGAGCATGCCTGTCGATGAGCGGTCCGATGTCCACTCCGGCATCGAATCCGTCGCCAACCGACAAGTGCCGGACTTTCTCCACGAATTTCTTGACGAACTCATCGTGAACGCTCGATTGGACGTAAATACGGTTCGCCGAAACGCAGGTCTGGCCGGCATTGCGAAACTTCGCCTGGATCGCACCGTCAACAGCAGCGTCGATGTCGGCATCATCGAAGATGATGAAAGGTGCGTTGCCGCCGAGCTCAAGGCTAACCTTCTTGATCTGGTCAGAGCACTGACGCATCAGCAGCCGCCCGACCTCGGTCGAACCGGTGAAGCTGATCTTGCGGATCTTGGAATTGGTGCAGAGTTCACGGCCGACGCGATCACCTTCGGACGCATAGATCAGGTTGACCACGCCATCGGGAAAGCCGGCCTGATGGGCAAGGGCGAACATTGCGCCAGCCACGAGCGGCGTCTGTTCAGCGGGCTTGAGCACGATCGTGCAGCCCGCAGCCAAGGCCGGCGAGATTTTGCGCGCCACCATGGAGGCCGGGAAATTCCATGGCGTGATCGTGCCAACAACGCCGATGGGCTGCTTGATCACTAGCATTCGGCGGTCTGTCGAGGGTGCCGAGATCGTCTCGCCATAGACGCGATTGGCCTCCTCGGCATACCATTGCAGATACGCCGCCGCATGCGATACCTCTGACATGGCTTCGGCAAGCGGCTTGCCCATTTCCGCAGTCAGAATCGCGGCGAGATCGCCTGCATGGTCGATGATCAGCTGATGCCATCGCCAAAGAACGTCGCTACGCTCTCGGGCAGTCAACGCGGCCCATCCCGACTGCGCAACATAGGCCTTGTCTACCGCAGCACGTGTCTCCTCCACGCCCATATCAGGAAGCTCTGCCAAAACTTCGCCGGTCGACGGATTGACGACCTCGAACGTCTTATTGCCAACCGGTCTGCCAAGTGCCGGCAGGCGGTCCATGGCTCCAAACAGGTGCGGGGATTTCAGACGGCGGATCATCGGCAGGCACAGGGGCAATACCGGATTCCTCCTCAACGCAGCGAACATCCAGGTCGACAGGCCGTCGGTGTGTATTCTGCACCAGCGGGTTCGTCCTAGGGCCTCGGCAAAGCAGCTGGTAGACCAAACATACGACAACAGTTCCGTTAGTTTGAGTGCCCGCGGTTCATCAGTTGATGGATTGAGCAGCCGGATGTTTGCTTCGTCCACCCGCTGCCTGCTGGTGGCGTGCGAGTGTATTCTGCAAAAGGCGGCATACATGCTGAGGAGCGCCGTTTCGGCGAGAGGCCCCTGGACCGCCAATGCCGCGCAAGGCCCGCGAAACGACTCCGCGGGTCTGCATGATCTGCTTGGCCCACCGGCCTCCATATTCGCTCTTCCCACGAGAAGCCCCAAGGAAGAAGGAAGGCGAGATGAGTTTCTTTACTCATCCTTGCCGCCCAGCGGCGGGCCGACCACCAAAATGGCGGGCTCGGCCGAAAGCAGCTTCTTGGCCGCCGCCTTGACCTGTTTGAGCGTCACCCGACCGATGCTGCGGGCGCGACGCTGGTTGTAGTCGACGTCGGCCTTGTGAATCTGCAAATCCAGGAGCCGGTCTGCAATCGAGCTGGTCGAGCCCAGACGGTCAATGGCATAGGTGCCGATCAGGTGCTTCTTCGCCGCCTTGAGCTCGGCCCCGGTCGGTCCTTGCTGCGCCATCTGCTTTACCACATCTCGCACGATGCTCAGCGTTTGGGCGGCGCAGTCCGAGCGTGTCTCTGTCGTAACCAGAAGCTTGTCAAGGGTCAGTTCAGAGCTGACGTGATAGGCAAGGCCGCGTTTTTCGCGCACCTCCTCGAAAAGGCGGGAAGTCATGCCCGAGCCGCCGAGGATGTCATTCATCAGCACGGTGGCGAAGTGATCCGGCGCGCTACGCTTCACGCCAGGCCAGGCCAATCGCAGCGAAGTCTGCGGCAGGTCGCAGTTCTCCTCCACCAGTTGGCCGAGCTTCGGTACGACATCGGCGACGGGGGCGAGGGTTTGTTGCTCAGGCAAGTCACCAAACAGCTGGTCGAGCCTTTCCCTCAGCGTGTTTGCATCAATGTCACCGACCACGGCAATATGGAGCCCGTCGCGAGCGAAAATCGCCTTGTGGAAGGCGAGGAGGTCGGGCGGCGTGATGCCGGCGAGGCTCTCTTTTGTGCCTTCTCCCGGCCTCGAAAAAGGATGCGTGCCATAGATCGCGCGCAGCCATTTGCGCTGAGCGATTGCGTCAGGGTCGCGCTCGCTGCCGACGATGTCGGAGACAATCTCGGCGCGGACGCGATCGATCGGCCCCTGGTCGAAGCGCGGCGCGTTGAGTGCGAGCCGAAGCAGGCCGAACGCGGCGTCCTGCTGTTTGGGAAGCATGCACAC